>CAZAVC010000309.1:0-3440 GCA_964488265.1 uncultured Fimbriimonas sp. | reverse complement strand
AGCGGGTCGGCCGTAACCGGGCGTGTCACCAATCGGAACGTTAGAGTGGTCCGATTTCCGAAGAAAACTTCGTTCGCCACCGCTCGATAGGTCATTCGGTTGACCCTGGTCGCGATGATCCCTCGGTCCGCCGTTGCCGACTCGGTTCCGTTCTCAACCTGAGCTTGGTAGTGCCGAATCGCATGCGGGGATTGATCCCCCGTTGCCGTCTCAAGAACAAAGATGTCCACCTGAAAACGGTTCGGAACGGGCTCGCCCTGAGGATTGAAAACGGGATTTCTAAGGATCAGGGTGCGATCTTTGTTGGCGGCAAAGGCCGCCTTGCCCGTGCTCGGGTACCGAGTGAGAAGACCGTTCGCGGTTCGAGCGCACATCAAGATTTTCTGAAACGCATTCCGGCCATCTCCGGCGATTTTGCTCGTCGTGCTCACTCGGGCGATGCTTTGAGACGCTCCCAGCCCGGCCTCGATGGCTATCAGGGTGATCACCACCGTGAGGGCTGTCGCTACAATCCCTTCTACAAGGGTCATGCCCCGTAATTGTCGCCTTCTCACTGCCATTTGCTCCCGTAGGTCCCAGGCGACCAAGTTGACGTTGTGTTGTTCTGAGTATTCGACGTACCCCCGCCATTGGAGCTCTGAGAGGTTCCGTTTCCGCCAGATGTCGAGCCCGTGCTCCCCGAACCTCCATTGCCCGAACCTCCATTGCCCGAATTGTTGCCGGGTGTTGAGGTGTTCCCGCCCGGGGTCGAGGTATTCGATCCCCCCGAATTGTTGTTGGACGTCGGTGGCTTGGGTGGGGCAGGGGGTGGTGGCGTGTAGAAGTACTGATCTATTCCGCGCGGATTCCAACCATCGAAGGCTGTGGTTTCCATGTTCTCCACGCTGGTCACCGTGCGGATGAGGAAGATCGAAGACTGCTTGGCGTCTTTGTTGATCGACGCGGCATTGACCCAACGTACGGTCACGAGAATGTTTTGCAGGTTCTTGCTCCCCGCCACGGGTCGAATGGAGTAGAGAGCCTCCATGTTGGTGGCATTCGACTTGCCCGAGAATTGCGCCTTCAGGTCGGCCGGAATCTCGATGGCTTCGTCGGTAACGCTCCTGCGGTTCCCTTGCGAGATCGAAACGATCTGTTCCATCGCTTGTCGGCCGATCATGAGGGCTAGGCTTCTGGCTTCTGCCTGTCGAGCGACATTCGCCGAGTAAGAAGTTACGGCGCCTACGGAGAGGATCCCCAGCAGGATTAACGACATTGCGACAATGATTTCAACGAGCGTGAACCCGTTCGAATGCCTTCGCCGCTGTTTATCCCCACGCTTCCTAACGAGCATCCCCATTCATCCCCACTGAATGAGTCGGATACGAGAGGGGGATCGTGAATACTTTCGGGTTAGAATCCGATGAAATTACGAGGAAGCGTGGATCACGGGACGCCGATTTGGGTCTGGCTCGGTCCGCCTTAGGATTTCTCGGGTGAGCGGAGCGACATCGCCCTCGCCGGAGAGGAAGTATCGAATCAAGAAGAGGAACGGCGAGCGCTCGCCCCAGTTGAAGTAGGCGTGCGGTCTCTTGCCCGTGAGCTTCCCAATATGAAGGGAGAGCGCGGCAATCGCATTGGGGATAGCATTGCCCGTGCACCGTAGGACACGGTATGGGCCCACTTCCACCCCTCGAACAACCAAGTCGCCTTTGAAGTTGGAGGCGTCTCGAACGTTGATCTCAACAAAGATGATCGGCACGTCCTCGGGAATGTCGTGATCGCGACGAGTTTCCGCCATCTTCAGCGTGTATTCCGCTTCGTCCTTCGCATCTGGCTTATTGGGCACCAAGCGAATGCTTCCGCCTCGCATTGCCGCTTCTCGAACAAACTGGATGGCCCGAAGGTCCAGGTCAACCCCGCTGACGCGGAGCTCGAGGGTGCGCCAAATGCGCGAGACAAAGGAAACCACAACGATCGCCAGGATGAAAACACCCGCGATTTTGATTCCGTCGGGACGCGTGATGATGTTCATCACCAGCGTGTAAAGGAAGATCACGGCGATGGTTCCGAAGAAGAACCGTTGGCGTTTTTCTTTCTTCCTAGCGGTGAGGGTAACCGCAACGGCACCGCTGAGCATCAACGCCAAGACTCCGGTGGCGTATGCGCCTCCTTGAGCCTGCACGTTCGCCTTAAAGATGATGACGATAAAGACTGAAATGGCGGTGAAAACCAGCACCAAGGGCCGAATGGCCGAGGTCCACTCGGGTGCCATGCCGTACTTGGGCAGGTATCGCGGCACGATGTTCAACAAGCCCGCTAGCGCGGAAGAGCCCGCAAACCAGAGGATCAAGATTGTGCTGACATCGTAAACCGTTCCGACGGTGTCGCCGAAGAACTTGTGGCAAAGAAAGGCAAGGGCTCGCTCCTTGGCCTCGCCCTCAAACTGCTCGGGAGTGATGAGCAGAACGGTCGAGAGACTCGAACCAATCAAGAAAACCGACATGATCACCGCCGCCGTGAGCAGGAGTTTTCGCGTGTTTCTAATCCGTCCGTGCGGCGAATCGTGGCTGTCCTTCTTATCTCCCCGGACGAGGGTCATGACCGCCACACCCGTTTCGAAACCCGAAAGTCCGAGCGCAATCTTTGGAAACACAAGAATGACCAAAAGGGCGACGGCAGCGGGGTTCCCCGCCTTAGGCACGGAGGTGAGTGCGGTTTGCCACGTGGCGAAATATTCTGGGTGAGCGAAGATTTCCTGGAACGAGCGGATGATGATGACCGCGTTCATTCCCATGTACACGGCAACCAAGAAAACGGCAATTCCGACCGCCTCCTTGAAGCCCTTCAAGAACACCGCTCCAAGTAAGAGAACCAGCACCAAAGTGACCGGAACCGCTCCCCCGTGATGCAGGAACGAGAGTGCGGGCGCGTCCTTGATGATTGGATTTTCTAGGAAGTGAGCCGTTGCGTCTGAAGCGGAAAGAGTGATCGTGATGATGAAGTCTGTGGCCGCAAAACCAAGCAAAACCAAGACGAAGAGTTTGCCTTGCCACCACGTAAGCATCCGCGTGAGGATCGAAATTGAACCCTCGCCATGGGGACTCTCTCTCGCAATCCGGCTATAGACCGGGAAGGCTCCGAGCAACGTAACCAGGACCAATACGATCGTTGCCAGCGGAGAAAGCGCTTTGGCCGCTTCGTACGCGATGTACGGTTGGTAAGCCAACGTGGAGAAGTAGTCCACGCCTGTAAGGCACATCACCTGCCACCAAGGGTGTGTTTTGTGATGGGTCTGACCCCTTTCGCGTTCGTAAGGACCTTCCGGTTCTTCGACATCCCGTTGCAGAAGCCACTTTACAAAAGGGGAATCATTCCGCGGCTTAAAGGAACTTGGGAGCTTGATCTCCATATGGTGCGAACACTCGCAGTTGTTAGAATAGCCGAAAATCACCGAGAAG
>CAZAVC010000308.1:0-3443 GCA_964488265.1 uncultured Fimbriimonas sp. | reverse complement strand
GTCTCGCGCGGGTTCTTTTTTGAGGTTGGTTCGGCTTACTTGAGCTCGGAAGCAATTGCCTCGGCAAAGCCAGAGGTGGTTGCATCGCCGCCAAGATCGTACGTCTTGATGCCCTTTTCGAGGGTTGCTCGGAGAGCGCCTTCGATGTTGACCTTCGCCTCGTTCTCGCCAAGGTGCTCCAGCATGAGCGTTCCGGAAAGAAGGAGCGCCATTGGGTTCACCTTGTTCATGCCCGTGTACTTCGGAGCAGAACCGTGGACGGCTTCGAACAGGGCGCATTTCGCACCGTAGTTCGCGCCGGGAGCCACACCAAGCCCGCCCATCATTCCGGCGGCAAGGTCGCTTACGATGTCGCCGTAGAGGTTCGGCATGACCAAGACGTCGTAGATCTTCCATCGGGTCACCAACTGCATGCACTGGTTGTCCACGATGTTGTCCCAAGCTTCGATCTCCGGATACTCCTCTTTGATCCGGTTGAAGGTCTTCAAGAAGAGACCGTCGCCGATCTTCATGATGTTGGCCTTGTGGACGCCAACAACCTTCTTTCGACCGTTCTTGCGAGCGTATTCGAAAGCGGCGCGAATGATTCGCTCGCAACCAAACTCGGAAATGAGCTTCACCGAGTGAGCAACGGTTGGGGTTGCCATGTACTCGATTTGCGCGTAAAGGTCTTCCGTGTTTTCTCGGAAGATAACGATGTCGAGTCCATCGAACGGCGTCTTAACGCCGGGCAGGGAATAGACAGGTCGAACGCAAGCGTACAGGTCCAACTTCTTTCGAAGCGTGACGTTCGGCGAGACCGAACCCTTTCCGATCGGGGTCGTCATCGGAGCCTTTAGGCCAATGCCAAGCTCCTTGATCTGCGCGATCGTCTCTTCAGGAACGATCGGCTTGCCTGCCTCAATACACTTGAGACCGGCTTCTACTTCAACCCAGTCGATATTGACGTTAGCCGCCTTAAAGACGGTTTCGACGGCGCCGACCAGTTCCGGTCCAACACCATCACCACGAATGAGAGCTACTTTGTGAGCCATTTTTTAAAAACTTCCTCTTAGTACGGTTGGGAGAAGGCGTTAACGCCATCAATGCGGAACAGCTTCTGGCACTTCGTCCACCGGAAGCCGAGCGAAGTGATCTTGTTGACCAATTCGTCAATTTGGTCGTGCGTCACTTCCTCTTCGCAGAAGTAGCGGCATCGCGGCCAGTCGAGCAGGTCCATTTCCGGTGCCGGTCCTGGGTAGATCCGGGTGCCTCGGTTGGAAATGAGAGCGAGCGTGAACGGCCCAAACTCCTTCGGTACGTCCGGAGTGTCTGCGCTCCAGATAAAGATATCAACCCCGTGCAAAGTCATTTTGGTGTGGTTCCTTGAGGGAAAGGGCGTTTCCACCCTTAAACCTGATTATGAACGAGCGCACCTTGATCCTGCCGAATCTACCGTGATGTTGGGCGTAGGATTGTGAGTATGCCGACGCAACATCACCACTATCCCGTCAAAGTTCAATGGTCTGGAGGCCGAGACGGATCGGGAACAATCACGCCGCAAACCAGCGGAAAGAACATACCGATCAACGTTCCGCCAGAATTTATGGGACCGGGCGGAGAGACCAACCCGGAAGAGTTGCTGACCTCGGCGATCGCAGGTTGCTACTCCATCACCTTCGGCATCGTTTCTACCAACCAGAAGCTGCCCGTCACCAACTTCCATATGGAAGCCACTGGAACGGTCGAGCAAAACGGAGCGAACTTTGTCTATAAGCAAATCGTTTTGAAGCCGACGATCACCGTTGCTGCAGACGCAACTGACGACCAGTTAAAGAAGGTCGAGGACATGGCTCACCGGGCCGACAACTACTGCATCGTCACCAACGCGGTGCGTGGAAAGGTCGAGGTGATTCTCGAACCCACGATCGTGAAGGGCTAATACCAAAGCCCCACCTTCATCAACTCACCAGCTCCTGGGCGGATTACATTCGCTCAGGAGTTTTTGTTTTGGGATCCATCTTTCTCGTTCGCCACGCCTCCTCGGTTCTTCCCGGTCCTGGGTTTGAGGACGAGTTGACCCGACCGCTTTCCGAGACTGGGTTTCAGGAAGCGGAGCGCCTTGTGCACGAGATCGTAGCGCTTGCGCCAGCTCGAATCCTGAGCAGTCCCTACCTGCGTGCGGTTCAGACTGTCCAGCCTGCCGCAGACGTTCTTGGACTCCCCGTCGAGATCGAGCCTGAGTTCTTCGAGCATCGGATGAGCGATCGCCCGATCTCTCATTGGCGGGAAGTTTTACAGAAGCAGTGGTCCGACTTTGATTTCGCGCTGGATGGCGGGGACTCATTCTCCGCGACCATCGCCCGGATCCAGCAGGTCAAAGATCGCTTGGAGCAGTTGGATGAGGTTGCCGTCCTTGCCGGACACGGCACGGTTATCTCCCTTTGGCTACACCTAACGGGATTGAAGTTTGGCTTTGAGGAGCATTTGGCCATGCCGAATCCCGCCATCTACTGCGTGCACCCCAGATAAGACCCAATCGCTTAGACGAGTCTCAGCGGTTGCTCGGATTATGTGAATCTGGACGTCGTCGCTGCTACTCTGGGTCGCTCGTTACTTCAGAAGTTGAAGTCAGGCTTCGGAAGCGGATGCGTCCGTCTGCGACATCCGCATCGAGAGTGTTCGAGACGACCGCGCCAACCGCCACCCGTGCCGTGTCTCCAGAGGTGGAAACCGTGAGTTGAAGATTTGGACTACTCCAAAGATACGTCCCTTCAAATCTGACCGAAGACGCCCTTTCTGTTAGCACGAATGTGCCCGAGTTTTCCGAAGAGATCACGGACAGATTAAGGTCGAAGGCGTTAACGGAAGAGAAGAGTGGGTTGCCTAGTGGTAGCCACGAAAACGAATGCTTGGTTCCGGCAAAGTCGTCGCTCGTTGCCGCTCGCGGCACAAACTCGTCGAAGTTCACTTGGCTGCCGCCACACCCGCCTAACGAATTCAGGGCGATGACCAGGCCCATTCCACGGATGAAACCTTTCAGGTCATGGAACCGGTCGCATGAATACTTGAGATCGACGCGATGGGATCGGCGGAGTTGATGAGATGTGCTAATCTTCACTTTATAAAATCTAGCACAAAAAACTTTATGCAAAACATTAAATTATTTTCAATCGGTTCGACATTGCGGGTTCTAGCCGGCCTACTCACTCTCTTTCCCGTCCTTTTGATCTTGCCCGCCCCTAAAGACCTCTTAGCACGCAATGACTGGGTTGGAGACTGGCTCAAAGGAATGACCTTTTGGACTCTTCCATTTCTCCTGGTCTCCTGCCTTCTTGCCGCAATCGCCGCGTGGAGGTTAAGTGAATTCATGGCGATCACCGGAAAAATATCCGCCGAAAACGCGAAGCAGCTTCAGATGGTCGGATCGCTACTTGGCTGGTCAGCCGCAGTGTTCCTCGCCG
>CAZAVC010000307.1:0-3443 GCA_964488265.1 uncultured Fimbriimonas sp. | reverse complement strand
GCTCGGTATTCTAAGGAAAGATGCTTGAAAACTTGACGCGCCGTTTATCCGGAATCTTTGCCGGAATACGCTCGAAAGGCAAGATTTCTGAAGCCGACGTCGCGGAAGCCATGCGAGAAGTTCGCGTCGCTCTTCTTGAAGCGGACGTTAACTTTCAGGTTGCGAAAGAGTTTGTCGGCCGAGTGAAGGAGAAGGCCGTCGGCGAAGAGATCTTCGCGACCCTTACGCCCGACCAAACCATCATCCGAATCGTACGCGACGAGCTCATTGAACTTCTTGGAACCGAGTCGGTTAAGTTCAACTACGGCAGCGCCCCTCCCACCGTTGTTCTTATGTGTGGATTGCAGGGTTCGGGTAAGACGACCACCACGGCCAAGCTTGCAAAGTGGCTTAAGGATCAAGGCAAGAAGCCGATGCTAGCCGCTTGCGACATCCAGCGTCCTGCAGCGATCAAGCAGTTGGAAGTGCTCGGCGAATCCATCGATGTTCCAGTGTTTGCAAAGACCGACGGAACCAAGCCTGAGGTTATCGCCAAGGAAGCTCTTGAGCGCGCGAAGTACCTGATGCGTGATGTCTTGATCGTAGACACGGCGGGCCGATTGACCATCGACGAGGAGTTGATGGATGAACTCGTTCGTGTTCGAGACGCCGTACAACCGAACGAAACTTTCCTTGTTCTAGACTCCACAACCGGTCAAGAAGCGGTGAACGTCGCCAAATCTTTTGGTGACAGGGTCGATGTCTCCGGTGCGATCTTCACCAAAATGGACGGCGATACCCGCGGTGGCGCGATCCTTTCGGTACGAGCCGCAACGGGTGTTCCTGTTAGATTCACAGGTATTGGAGAGCAGGTCGAGGCGCTCGACCTTTTCCATCCGGATCGCGTAGCTCAGCGCATTCTTGGCATGGGCGACGTCCTCGGCTTAATCGAGAAGGTCGAAAAAGCATTTTCGGAAGAAGACGCCACCGCTCTCGAAAAGAGCTTCGGCAAGGGCCAAATCGACTTCAACATGATGCTCCAGAGCTTCAAAATGATGCGAAAAATGGGCTCCTTTAAGAACATTCTTAAGTTCATGCCCGGCGCAGCAACGATGATTCCGGAGGGCGCTCTCGATCAGATCGATGACAAGCAGGTGAACCGAACCGAGGCAATCATCCTAAGCATGACGGAAAAAGAGCGCGCAAATCCGGATATAATAAACGGTTCGCGACGCAAGCGCATTGCCAAAGGCTCTGGAACATCCGTAGAAGAGGTCAATCACCTCATCAAGCAGATGTATGAGATGAGACGAGGCATGAAACAAATGACGCAAATGCAATCGCGGATGGCGAAACTCAAAAGACGATAATCCCATGGTAAAGATTCGACTTCAAAGACTTGGCAATAAGGGACGCCCCTTTTACCGCATCGTAGTTAGCGAGAGCACGACCGGACGAAACGGTAAGTCCATCGACACCCTCGGTCACTACAACCCCATCAGCCAACCCAAGGAAATCAAGATCGACGAGGCAAAGGCGCTCGAATGGTTGAAGAACGGCGCTGAACCGAGCGAAACCGCAGCCTGGTTGCTCAAGCGAGAGGGCATTCTTCCGAAGCACCTCGAAGCTTTCCCCGGTCAAGCCAAGAAGTACAAGTTCCTCGACCGAACGACGGCAGCAATCTCGCAGCCGACCGCTGTTGAGGCCACCCAGGCATCTGAAGCATGAGCTACACCCCGTTTGTAGAGTCGTTGGTTAAGTCTCTGGTTGCACAACCGGAGAGCGTTTCAATCGACGAGGTGCTGGATCAAGGCACCCGAACGATCAACGTTCGAGTTCACCAAGAAGATGTAGGCAAGGTCATTGGCAAGAACGGTCGAGTTATCTCTGCCATTCGTTGTGTGGTCAGTGCCATTGCTTCGAAGTCTCGCGAGCGAGCCTACGTAAAGATCGTCACGGAGTAGGGCTTTCCAAGAAAATCACTCTAAGTTTCGCGGGGGGATTGAGATGTACGTCTCAATCCCCCATTTCTGCGTCTAAGAGGTCTGAATCAATCACCCCATGAGCACGGAGAGATACGAAATTGGCCAGATCGTTGGAGCTTTTGGCATTCGAGGCCAGGTGAAGGTCAATCCGACTACAGCGTTTGAATCGAGATTTGCAAAGGGCAACAAAGTTTTCATCGATGGAAAGGAAGTTGTCATCCAAGCCGTTCAATGGCACAAGGGACGCCCACTCCTTACTCTGCCCGGAGTGACCTCTATCAACGACGCGGAAGCCCTTCAATGGAAGTACCTTGAAGCCGAGGGTGCACCCGAGTTGGACGAGGACGAGTTCTTGATCGACGACCTTCTCGGATTGAAGGTTGTTACCGATGCTGGAGTTGAGATTGGAGAGGTAGACGATGTTGAGTCCTACCCAGCGCACGAGGTTTTGGTCGTCGGAGAGGTACGGATTCCCCTTATCAAAGAGTTCGTCAAAGATATCGACTTCGACAATGAAGTGATGACCGTTGCTTTGATTTACGGCATGCTTCCCGGCGAGAACGACTAACCCGGCTCCGTCTCTGGGATTGTCGGTTCGGCGCCAAGATAACGCTGTAAATCCTCAAACCGGTTCGCTTGATCCGGGCGAAGGTCCCGCCGCCATCTTGTCATTCTTGGAAAACGCACGGCTAAACCAGATTTATGACGAGTCGATAGCGAAACTCCTTCGAAAGCAAGTTCGAAGACGAGTTCCGGCTTGACTGTTCTCACCGGACCGAATCGTTCGAGAGTATTTCGCTTCACGAAGGCGTCAACCTCGGCGATTTCTTTGTCGGTTAGGCCGCTGTAGGCTTTGGCAAACGGCACTAAAGCGCCATCTTTCCAAATGGCGAACGTGTAATCCGTGTAAAGGGATGCACGCTTTCCGGATCCTCGTTGCGCATAGACCAATACCGCATCGATGGTCATCGGATCGATCTTCCACTTCCACCAGTCGCCCCGCTTTCTTCCTACTCCGTAAGTCGAAGAACATCTTTTGATCATCAGACCCTCGACGTTTTGCGCCTTGGCTGCGGAACGGATCAGGCGAGCCTCGTCCCAATTCGCTGGGCTAAACACTTCTGATAGAAACTCGATCGGGACCAGCCTGGTGAGAAGTTCCTTTCGTTCCGAAAGAGGTTGGTTGCGGACATCTTCTGACTCCCATTCGAGCAGATCAAACGCGCGGAATCGCACCGGGACTTCCGCGAGCAACTTCTTCCCTACCGTTTTGCGTCCAATCCGCTTTTGCAGATCGTTGAAAGGCAGGGGTTGATTGTTATCTATGTTCCAGGCGAGAATCTCGCCGTCCAAAACCGTGCCGTCGGGAAGAGAATCGGCCCAGCTTGCAATCTCGGGGTAGCGGTCTGTGACCAATTCTTCGCCTCGAGTCCACAAGTAAGTCGTCCCTGCTCGACGGATGAGTTGGCCCCTGATCCC
>CAZAVC010000306.1:0-3452 GCA_964488265.1 uncultured Fimbriimonas sp. | reverse complement strand
GACCACTCGTTCTTGAAAGAACAGAAGGTTTCAACCGATCTCCCTAACGCCCCATTTTGTTTTCGACTCGAACAATCTTGAATATTGTTTGAACTTAATACCCTCACCCTCGGGGTTGTTATTCAACCATTCAGGTTCATTTTTGCTCAAATGAATATTTGTTTTGTCGTCAAACAAAAAACGTTTACGATCCGAACAATTGCCATACTGCCAGCTTGTAAACGCCATTTCTTCATGGAACCTTAGCAATCACAGCACAGTAATTGATGGAAGTTTGAAGGTGCCAATGGCATCCTCAAGTCCCGAGAGAATTCTCATGAAACGTGCATTTACCCTCATCGAGTTACTCGTAGTGATCGCGATCATCGCGATCCTCGCCGCAATACTCTTCCCTGTTTTCGCCCAGGCTAAAGAGGCGGCGAAGAAGACGCAGGGTCTGTCTCAGATCAAGCAGACCGGAACCGCAATTTCTATCTATTCCGCCGATAACGACGATCTGTTCCCTCTCGCTGTCATCATGAACGCGGGCGGGAACTGGCAGTTCAACTTGACGGCTGAAGTGCCAACAGACTGGCGGATCAATAACCCGGTTACCAACCAGCGACACGCTTCCTTCTGGGCAAACTCTGTTCAGCCGTACATCAAAAGCGTGCAAATGATGGCTCACCCCTCCGGTGAAGACATGACCGGAGTGGCAACCACTACCCTTGGTCGACTCCCATTGAAGTTGGGCATCAACTACAACGGAATCCTCCACGGATATTCCGGAACCGCAGTGGCTGCCCCTTCGATCACACCTATCCTCTGGTTTGGTCAAGGACGAACTAACTGGGTAGGTCAAGCAATGGCCGTTCCCACGCTTCGTTGCTCGGCTCCGGCTACGACTCCATGCTTGTTCAACCCAACGGGCTACCCAGACTCGTCGAACGGAAACGGTAGCCAATTTGGAACGGCTTGGTTCACGCCAGGAGGTATCCAAACTCACTGGGCTTACGGTCAAGGCACCGTATTCGTCCGCACAGATACATCGGCGAAGTTCCGAAATATTGGTCGGCCGGGTGGCGGAGCGCAGGGCACGTTCGACATGCTCCAAGATCCGTATTCCGCCTACGACGCACGAGGACGGGCTTCTTCGTACACGGGCTGTCGCCCAACCGGATCGACGGGTCCGTTCTACTGGTGCTACTTCCGACCAGACCGGGAGACTCAATAAGATGAGAAAGCAAATGCTTCTGCTCTCTCTCAGCGCATTGCTCAGTTTCCTCCTCATCGGGTGCGGCAATTCAAACGCGGACGACACCGCCAAGAACGAGCCTCAACCGAACGCAGGACAGTTTGAGGGCGCTGATGACAAAGCCGATACCTCGGCGGGCGTTTCAGCGAAGGGTAACACCGAGAGCACTGCCTCCGAGCAGTAAGGGTTGGGAGAAATAACGATGGGTCGTCGACAAACCGTCGACGACCCATCATTTTTTGGAAACCTTTCCGTTATTTCGGAAGCGGAAGACCGAATGCAGCGAGGTTGGCGCGAAGCCCCTCGATCCGGTTCGGGGAATTGAGATCGATCTGGTACGGTCGCCCCCGAGCATCGATAATCAATCCAACCGTGCCCTCGATGAGGTTGGTTGTCTGATCGCGGTTGCCTCGGCTTTGGTCGAATCGCTTGACCGTTACCGGCTTGCCCTTTCCTTCTCCAACGTCGAAAGACTTCGCAGGCTCCACCGTGAGCGTGTCGCCATTCTCTGCGAAGGAGAACGGAATGACTCGAATCTCGCCGTAAGGGACGGTGACATCGATTCCCTTAGCCACCACTCGCACGCAAGCCTCGCCTGTCTTGCCCTGACCAACCGGCGCCACGCACGTACCGATTCGGACGATGCAGTCTCGCTCGAAGACTTCCTTGGCCGCTTCGTAAAGGTGCTCGGAAAGCACGCCGAGGTGCGGCATCATGAAGATGCTGTCGACGGTGAGCATCGTAACGCCCTCCGGCTGGTACGCATCCATCATCATCAATGCCGCTTGGGCTCGATTCGGTGCGTGCGAAAGAACGCCGCCCGATCCGATCACCATGTCCAGCTTCAACATGTTGACGAGGGTTTGACCCGAGTCTTGCTGGTTGAAGATTTGACCGATGTCTCGCTGCTGCGCCGAACCCGTTAGGTTTCGAGCAAGAGACTTGTGGTGCTCAAACGCCAGCCGAAGCGCTTCTCGGGAGACCGCATGCTCAATCAACAGATCCTCGTACGTTTGAGGAATGGTGGTCGGCCGGATCATCTTGTTGCGAAGTCGGTTGCGAACTTCTGCCGGGTCGATCATGAACGGAAGCCAGCGAGCGATGTTCTCAACCCCCGCCTCCTTAAGCACGTTACAGATCGAATAGCTCATGCCGAGGTTGGCAGATACGGTTCGGTTATAAATCCGCTCTCCATCTGGTGCTTGGAAGACCGAGAACACGTCGGTGGTTGCACCGCCGATGTCCACACCTAAAACGTTGATGCCCTCTTGGACCGCGTACTCCTTCAGAAGTTTGCCGACCGCGTTTGGGGTCGCCATGACCTCTTCCGAAGCCCAGTCAAGAAGCTTGGAGTAGCCCGGAGCTTGTTGCATCACGTGCTCCAAGAACATCTCGTGAATCTCTTCCCGAGCCGGACCCAAATTCTCCCGGTCCAGCGTCGGACGAAGATTCTCCACGACCTTGGTCTCGATAGTGGCTCCAAGAACCGCCTTAACCTTCTCTTGCGCCTGATTGTTCCCAGCGTAGATGACGGGCAATCTCATGTCGCCGAATCGCGGCTTGGGGTCGGCTCGGCGAATGACCTCGGCCATTTCGACCAGTCGATCCACGTTGCCGCCATCGGTACCGCCCGACATCAGAATGATGTCCGGGCGAAGCTGGCGAAGTCGCTCAACCTTCTGGAAGTCCTTTCGACCGTCATCCACGGCAAGCGTATCCATCAGAATCGCACCCGCACCCAGAGCAGCGCGCTCTGCCGATTCGGCAGACATCGACTTAACCACGCCAGCGACCATCATCTGTAGACCGCCACCCGCCGAAGACGTGCTGACGTACATGTCCGCTCCGTCCAAAGAAGATGTTCCGGTGGAAACCTCGTTGCCGTCCTTGAGGTGGCGATGGACTTTGCCGTCCTTCAACAAAGTGCGCTTGCCTGTTTCGTAGCCGGCAGGAACGGTTTGCTCCGTAATCTCCTCAAGCTCCGTCAAGGCGTTCAAGACGCCAATCGTGACGTCTTCAAAGGGTCGTTCAACCGTAGTGGGAGCCTCACCCCGGGCCACGAGTCGATACTCGCCTTGGTCGTTGCGCTCAATGAGGATCGCTTTGGTGGTCGTTGATCCACAGTCAGTGGCGACGATGCGGCGGATGTCCTTAGACATATTAACATGGCTTCAAGGGATGATGCGTAAAGGAATTATCTTGGCCGGTGGCAGCGGCA
>CAZAVC010000305.1:0-3463 GCA_964488265.1 uncultured Fimbriimonas sp. | reverse complement strand
TACGGGCTCAGCCTGCGATTCATAATAGTTGGTATGAGTTCTTCCCAAGACGGTCAAATTCCAACCCAATCGGGTGGATCCGTAAAGATCGTGACCCTGGGATGCGCCAAAAACGAAGTCGACAGCGAAGAGATCGCGGGCGTTCTTCAGTCAGCAGGATTCGAGGTAGACGGTTCGGCTCGTAAGGCCGACGTCACCGTGATCAACACGTGCGGATTTCTTGAAGCGAGCAAAGCGGAATCTATTCAGGCAATCAAAGACGCCGTTAAGCAGAAGCATGCGGGCAAAACGGGTCGAGTGATTGTTGCCGGTTGCCTTGCGCAAAGGTTGGGCGCTGAGCTCATGAAGCTGGCTCCCGGTGCAGATGCCTACGTGGGCGTCGGTCAGATGGGACGCTTCGACGAGATCGTCCGCGAAACTCTTACCTCCCGCGAACAGGTGCTCGATGTGGCACCACCCCATCACCGCTGGGCAGATGTTCCGACCCGTGCCCGAGCGGGGCGACCATGGAGTGCCTATCTGAAGGTCAGCGAAGGGTGCGATCACAAGTGCACCTTCTGCACCATCCCAAGCTTCCGGGGCAAGCACGATAGCAAGCCGATCGAGCGGGTCGTTGCCGAGGCTCGGCACCTTGCCATGCAAGGCACTCGCGAGATCAACTTGATCGCTCAGGATGTCACGCAATATGGCTACGACCTCTACAAAGAGTTCACGTTGCCAAAACTGCTCCGCGAACTCAACGATGTGGATGGAATCGACTGGATTCGGATCCTTTACTTCTATCCGAATCGACTCACGGATGAGGTCATCGAGGCAATGGCGACGCTTCCGAAAGTCGCCCACTACATTGATATTCCCCTGCAGCATGCCCATCCCGATACGCTTCGCCGAATGAGAAGGCCCTGGGATGGTGAGCGGTATCTCAAGCTTTTTGAAAAGGTCCGTGCGGCGATGCCGGATGTGGCGATTCGAACCACGTTCATTGTCGGATTCCCCGGCGAAACCGACGAAGAGTTCGAGTATCTGATCAACTTCATCGAGGAGGCGAAACTCGACAAGGTGGGAGCATTTGTGTTCAGCAAAGAGCCCGGCACGCCCGCTCACGACATGGAGAACCAGGTCTCGTTCAAGTTCAAACGACAGCGCTACGACCGTTTGATGGCTAGGCAGCAGAAGATTTCTCGACGAGTTAACGAGTCTTGGATCGGAAAGTCTCTCCCGGTGCTCATTGAAGACGTTCGGGATGGTTGGCTGATTGGTCGCTCTCATCGAGACGCCCCAGAGATTGACGGGATGGTCTTTGCCAAGGGTGAGGCTTCGCCCGGAGACCTCGTGAACGTGGAAGTAACCGAAGCCGAGAATTACGACCTGTTTGGTGCCGTGGAAGGTTCGGTGGTGAAACCACGCAAGCGGATGGTTTCGTTACGAATGGCGGAACCCGCTCGGCCACTCTAAGCTATTCTCTCCCGCGAAAGAGCCCTAAAGCCTAAAAAGGCCGCCGCCCCGAGTAGGGGCGAACGGCTTGTCTAGGAGGTGCGTGTCTAAAACTAGCCCTGAAGAAGACTAAGAACGGCCTGCGGGGCGTTGTTAGCCTGAGCCAAGACCGAAAGACCGGCCTGCTGAAGGATCTGGAACTTGGTGTACTGAGTCATCTCAGCCGCCACGTCCGTGTCTCGGATCGCGCTCTCGGTAGCCGCGAGGTTCTCTCGAGCCGTTCCGAGTGATCGGATGTTGGATTCCAGAACGTTTCGCTGGAAGTTACCGATAGAGCCTCGAGCCTTGCTGACGTCTTCGATCGCTTGGTCGATGACCTTAAGGGCATCCGTTGCGTTCGAGAGGTTGCTGAGATCAAGGTTGCTCAGGTTCTTACCAACAACCTTTCCTTGTCCAAGTTGGCTGGCTGCAAAGTTGCCGATGGAGAGCGAAGCGGTTTGGTCCGCGTTGCCACCGATTTGGAACTGTGCAGAGCCTACGACCACCTGGCCAACAGCTGCGGCAGTTGCCGTGGTAGCGTTGCCGGCTTCGGTCAGCTTGAAGACGTTGCCCGTTGCGTCTCGAAGGGTCAGACCATCCGTCCCGTTGAGACCACCCGTGAAGAGAACCGCACCAGAACCACCGACTTCCAGGGTGGCGGTTGCATCGGTGCCCGTTTGAGCCGCCGTGGTTCCAGCCGCGGCAGAGATCACTCCTTGAGCATCGACGAAGTCGATTCGGGAGTTAGATCCAACCTTGGTGGACGTGAACTCGATTCGGTTCGCCGCGTTGAGGATCGCCGTGACACCCGTTTGAGCGGATGCAGCGTTGATCGCGGAGATGACTTCCGCACCCGTTTGACCGGCAGCGAAGGAGAAGGTCGTACCGTTCAGCGAGAAGCTACCTGCGGCAAGGACGTTGCCACCCGTAAGAGTTGCCGAAGTGTACAGAGCCTTCGTTCCTGCGGTAACCGAGGAAAGGGTGATGGTTGCGTTCGACGAGAGCGTCGTCGTGCCGATGTTGCTTCCAAGCTGGATGCTGGCAACACGAGTTGCGTTAGTGATCTGCGAGTTAATGCCCGCAGTTCCGTCCAGAAGCTTCTTCGTACCGAAGGTCGTGTTTTGCGAAATTCGGGTGATCGACTCAACGATGGACGTGAGCTGAGCTTGGTTTGCTTGAACCTGAGAAGAGCTAACCGTACCCGTGTTCGCCGATGCAACAGCCAAAGCTCGAGCATCGTTGAGAAGTCGGTTCACTTCAGAGAGAGCACCCTCTGCCGTTTTCGCAAAGTTGACCGCGTCTTGGTTGTTCCGCAGAGCGGCATCCAAACCGGTGAGCTGAGCTCGGAATCCTTCCGAAGCGATCAGACCCGCCGGATCTTCTGCTGCGCTGTTGATTCGCAGACCGGTCGACAGTCGGTTGATGGACTGGTTAAAGCTGACGGACGTGTTTTGGACGTTTCGCAGCGTTCCCATTGCTGCTACGTTGGTGTTTACTCGAAAAGACATGCGTTCCTCCATGAACCGCTGTAGATCATCGTGGGAATCCTTTCCCACTCTTTCGTGACCTACCTGTCAGGTTCACCAGGTTCTTTCCACGCTGAATTACCAGGTTAACCTAGTAAAATTACCTGGATTCAAATATTTTTACCGGCAAGCAGTTTTGCCTGGACGCCGAGAAATGCCTCTTCTTCCGCATGGTTGGGCGGCTTCGGTTACACTGTGCCTTAGGATGAGCTTGGTCGGAAGAGTCGGTAGAAAGCGTCCTCGCGCCAGACTTGCCATCGGATTCCTTTATCTGATTCTGACGCTCGGCGCAGTAACGACTCTCTATCCGTTCGCCCTCATGGTGAGCACGGGGTTTAAAGGCGCCACCGACCAAAACGACAACCGTCTCTTGCCAAAGTTTTGGAGCGACACCGAAGAGCTCTACGCCAAATACATTGACGACAAGTACTCAGGCGACGCCTCGTTGACAGCATCCACGCGCG
>CAZAVC010000304.1:0-3466 GCA_964488265.1 uncultured Fimbriimonas sp. | reverse complement strand
CTACAAGGTTGGTGGCGGGCTTTGCGTTGAGCAAGATGTCGATGACGTCCTTCGCAGAGTAGCCGGTTTGGCCCTCGGGGCAGAAGTCCGCAACCGTCGCCGCTTCATCGCCGCTGGTCACAATCGGAAGCTCGGTGTAGCCCTTTCGAGTTTGTGCCATGCCAACCGTTGCCAGGAGTCCGTTGCAGACGCACTTGCGCCCCTCGGTGTCCTCAATCTTTCCGCCCTTTGCCAGGTAGTCCTCTTCGGGCTCAGAAGCGCATCGGTAGCCGATGGTGCCATCTTCTTTGCGATACGGGGTCCGGAGGAATCCAAGATCGCAAATGCGAGTTCGCTCTTTGTAGAGCGCGTTGTTGGACATCGTGTCGTCCAGCAAAGCGACCTTGAAGGGGAATCCGGTCGGAGACGCTAGAGGGTCGGTGTAGATGCGAACCTTGCGCTCACGGCTCAGTGCGATCACTTTTTGCTTGATCTCAGGAGCGATTCCAGATTCGTCACAGTAGGCAAAGGCCGTTCCGACCTGAATGCCTTGCGCGCCAAGTGCTTGAGCTTCTTTGAGCTTGCCCGGCTTACCGTACGATCCGGCGATCCAGAACGGAAGACCGAGTTCGGCAATAGCGGCGAAGTCCACTTCGTCCTTCGGACCGTAGATCGGCTCTCCGGTTTCGGAAAGCATCATTTGCCCTCGAGGAGGAGCGTTGTGACCACCAGCGGTGGGAAGCTCGACCACGAATCCGTCAACCGGGGTCTTGCTCTTGCGACTAAGGGCGGTCGCCAGAGTGCTGCTGCTCACGATCGCGAGGAAGTTGGGTCGCTTGAGTTGGTTAAGACCTTCAGGGGCGTACTCCTTCGGATCAAACTCGGTGAAGTACTCCTCGCCTTGTACGCGATCTGCTACATCGATGGCGTACCGAACCGGCTTCATCTCGGCGAGTTCGTTGAGGATGCCGGGAATCTGGCGGGGAATACCCGCACCCATGAGGATGTAATCCACACCCGCAAGCATGGCTCCGTAGATGCTGGGCAGGTGAGGGACCTGAATCTTTTCAAGGAAGTTGATGCCGACGAGACCGTTATGGCCTTCCTTTGCCAGCCAAACTTCCACAAAGTTGCCGAGGATGGTGAGTTCTTGGAGGGCTCGGCCGGGCTTCATAGAGGGCATTGGTTTGCTCTTGAAAGCCGCTCCAATGGCCTTGCCACCTTCCACGTAATACTTTTCCCACACGCGCTGGGCGATATCGGGGATTGGAAACGCTTCGAACGCGCGGCGAATGTTTCCGCCGACGTCGCCTAGCTGGAGGCGGCGAGCGAGAACTGTGTCGAGTGCGGTTCCGGAGACGACGCCCATTTGACCCGCCATAGAAACGGCTCGGGCCAGAGGCCAACCGGAGACGGCTGCACCCATCCCACCTTGAATGATCTGTGGGCTAGATCCGCCCAGACTAAGCATAGAACTTCACTTTACCAAACACTGATAAAAGACGCCGTCAAGTTTTTTCAATTAATGTTGAAATCAGCTATTTTGCGGGAAAGTCCGCCCCAAAAACTCGGTTTTGGGGCGGTGCTGCAAATTACTCGTGTTTGTAAACGGACCAGTGGAGATAGTTCTCCAGCGCGTCTTGAAGGCTGTCCGACACCTGCGCGAGGTTGAACGCCACGTGGTGCTCAAAGCCGTTCTCGCAGATGTAGCGGAGCAGGCGTTGAAGGTTTGGCACGTACGCCACACCGAATCCACCAAACGTGTTGAGCACGTCGTTGGTCATTTCGCCTTCGCCAAGGTATGCGCGAACGTCGCCGGTGAGATCGTCGGTGGAAACGCGAAGGAAGGTGAATCCACCGTTCTTCATTCGACCCACAATGGTGCCGTAGGTGTTGTCCTTACCAACCGTTCCGGCAATGATCTCTTGGTAGTCCATCTTCTGCTCGGCAAACACGCCCTTCGGCAAGTTGGAGCAGTGGAAGACCACGCACTTGTTGGGATCTTCGCCGAAGTTGTTGTTCCAGTCCAGCAGGGCGGAAGGTTGACCGCTGGCGAGGTTCATGGCGTACATGCTGATGGTGCCCGCCACGTCGGTTTCGCAGGCGCTCGCCATAAGCGAGTTGGACATCATGGACATGAGCGTGCAAGGCACGATTCCGTAGAACTCTTCGAGTGCGGTCCAGCATTGAATCGCGGTGGCGTCGATATCGTTCTCACCCGTCCAGTTATCGATGGCAACGCCCAGTCGAGCCATCTTGTCCAGCGCTTGAGCCGGGATGCCCTCGGTGGAGGTGTAGTTTCGAATGCGATCGAGCTTCTCCACCACTGCGCTGTCCGAAGAACTCATCTTGTTCGCCCAGCCGAGCACTTCGCTAAGGTCGAGGGTCTCGACCGTGATGCCGGAGAATTCGAGAAGCTTTTCGCTGTAGCGGACGGTGTTGAACGCACCGGGTCGGGCACCGATCGCGCCGATTCGGGCTCCCTTGAGACCCTTGACCACTCGGCAGGTAGCGGCAAAGTTGCGAAGATCGGTTCGGAACGACTCGGAATCGGGCTTCACCGTGTGCAACGTCGTGAGCGAGAACGGAATGCCGTATTGTCGGAGGTTGTTGCAAACCGACATCTTTCCGCAGAAGCTATCGCGACGGTCGGCGATGGTCATGCGCTTGGATTCGTCGGCGAAAGCGTGAACCAGGACGGGCACATCTAGACCCGCGTAGCGCAGGGTGTTGGCAACGGCTCGCTCGTCTCCAAAGTTGGGAAGGGTGACGAGGACGCCGTCGATCTTGTCTCGATTGGCTTTGAAAAGCTCCGCGCACGCCTTTGCATCGGCAAGAGACTCGACCGATCCGCTCGCTCGGGCGGTGTCGGGGAGGATCACGACGTCAAAGCCCTCTTCCTCAAGGACCTTCAGAATGGTCTGTCGACCGGTCTCGCAAAGGTGCGTGGGAAAGAATCCCCGGTTTCCGATGATGACGCCGAGCGTGGTTTTTTTGCCGAATACCTTGTTGCTCATGATTGGGTTCTCTCCGTTGACGCGCCGCTCCGTCGGTGGGTCTCAGCGCAGTCTCATGTTATCCCCGTGCCGCCTCAGATGGGGTGGGGTTTACGGTTATATCATGACATTCTCGCGCCTACACGGTTGCTGGTAATCGGTTTTTCGCAACCAATCTCGGTCACAACTTTTCTTAACAACTTGCCTCGAAACACCGGTTTTTCCGAATCCATCGGTGCGCCTTCGCCTCCGAATCGAAGGCTGGTTCAGGTTCAAATGCGAACAAATCACCCCTTCGAGAGGTATCTTTCAAAGAAGGCTGAAAGTTATGAGCATTGAGAATCAGATCGCTTCTAAGAAGACTTGGAGAGAAAAGGTCGGCCTAGCCGAAATGCTAAAGGGCGGCGTCATCATGGACGTCGTTAACGCCGAGCAAGCCCGCATCGCGGAAGACGCCGGCGCAGTGGCGGTTATGGCCCTTGAGCGAGTCC
>CAZAVC010000303.1:0-3468 GCA_964488265.1 uncultured Fimbriimonas sp. | reverse complement strand
GGCCAAGAACTCGAAGGAACTGATCGCTGCTCTCGAAGAGACGGTGGATTTCAAGGGAGTTTCGGGCGACATCACGCTGAAGGGCGCAAACGGCAACCCTGCTAAGCGCGCCATCATCGTCGAGGTCGTCAAAAACGGTCCGAAGGGTTGGCAAAAGTTCGCGACGGACTATACCGCCGACAAGCTGAACTAGTAATCTCCGTCCACTTCTAACAAGCGAGTGATCTCAGAAAATTGATCGATCCTATTCTATTGCCTGTGGCAGGGTTCCAATTGGCGACCCTGCCACAGCAGCTTATTAATGGTTTGATGCTCGGCGCAATCTACGCGCTGATCGCCTTGGGCTACACGATGGTCTATGGCGTCCTAAAGCTCATCAACTTTGCGCATGGCGAAGTCTTTATGCTGGGTGCTTACGGTGCCCTATTGGCGTCTTGGTGGATGGGTCACGGACCAAACGGTCAAGCACAACAAGGGTCTTGGTTGGTCCTTGGAATCATGCTGCTTACCGCTATGGCAACCTCAGGCGGGTTTGGTCTGCTCATTGAGCGTTTCGCATACCGGCCGATTCGGAACTATCCGCGTATTGCCTCACTCATCACCGCAATTGGTCTTTCACTTCTCTTCCAGTACGGCGGACAAATCTTCCTGCTCGAAGGAAAATTTCAGGCGATCGATGGCAAAGTGATGCCCAAAAGCCTTGAGGGAGACCTCAAATTTGACATTAAAGGCAAGAACGTTGCTTTGCTCGACGAGGCGAATAAGCTGAGGCCAGAGCTCAAAGAGGCTGCGGCAGCGTTCGATGAACAACTGAAGTCTGAAACGAGCCGGTTCCAGCTTTCCCCTAAGGGAACCGAACTTCGCGACGCACGAGACAAGATCGACCGACAGATCAAAGACCTCGAGAATGAAGCAAACAACGGTGCCGTCTCGATAAGCGTTCCAAAGGCGAAACTGTTGATGTTCGGCACAACGCTGGTACTGATGGTCGGGCTGACCTATTTGGTGATGTTCACCAAGCCGGGCAGAGCCATGCGTGCCGTTTCGTTGGACTTCAATGCCGCCTCACTGATGGGCATCAACGTGAACAAAATCGTCTCGCTCACGTTCTTCATCGGCTCGGTGTTGGCGGGTGCAGGCGCAATGATGTGGGCCACGTTCATTAGTGGCAACAAGATAGACACGTTCATGGGAATGGCGCCGGGCGTTAAGGCGTTTGTCGCAGCTGTTCTCGGCGGGATCGGAAACATCCCCGGTGCGGTGCTCGGCGGACTCCTGATGGGTGTCTCCGAGAATCTGGTCGACTGGGCAGGTTACGACGGTTATCGCGACGCGATTGCCTTCATCATCCTTATCCTTGTCTTGCTCGTGAAGCCGGGCGGACTCTTGGGCTCTAACAAGGTGGACAAGGTATGAAATCCCCCGCTAAGTTCTGGCTCACTCGTGTCGTCAGCATCGCGCTGGCGATCGTTGGTGCCTTCGCCGCTCAAGGAGCCATCGATGGAATGAAGAATTCCTTCGTTGCACTTCTATTTGTTCTGGCCGGGCTCTACGTAACTCTCGCGGTTTCGCTCAACCTGATCAACGGCATCACCGGCCAGTTCTCGATGGGTCACGCCGCGTTTTATATGATCGGTGCTTACACGGCCGCATTAATCACCAAACTGGCGTGGAAATCGCAAATGAATCCAATGGCGTGGGTTCTGCTGATGCTGGTTGCAGGAGCCATCACCGCAGCCCTGGCAGGTCTTTTGGTTGGTATCCCCTCTCTGCGTCTCCGGGGCGACTACTTAGCGGTTGTCACCCTAGGGTTCGGAGAGATCGTAAAGATCATTGCTAAGAACCAGGAAGTGCTCGGAAAAGCGTACGGAATGAACAACCCATTGAAGTATCAATCGATCTTCCTGGTGATCCTTCTTGCTATTCTCTGCATCGCCGTTTGTCGAAACCTGTTGAAGACAGCGCACGGATTGAGTTTCTTGGCTGTTCGAGAGGATGAGATTGCAAGCGCCGCCATGGGCGTCAATCTCACGAAGGTCAAGGTGAGCGCATTCGTTCTTGGATCCGCCTTTGCGGGTGCGGCAGGGGCTTTGTATAGTCACGGACTGGCGTTCGTGTCCCCCGAGTCGTTTTCCATGGACATGAGCTTCCTGATTGTCACAATGGTCGTTCTGGGCGGCACAGGATCCATCACGGGCACGTCTATCGCCGCGATCGTTTTGTTCTTGATTCCCGAGAAGCTTCGAGACCTAAGCAACGTCAAGATGGGAATGATCGTGGGGATCGGCATCGCGCTGATCATCACCGTTGCTTTGATCAAGCGGGTCCAAGATCACTACCACAAGTCTTCTCCGCCAAAGGCCGTCGTGGTCATTGGCTTGACGATTGCAGGAATTCTGCTTGCAGCAGGTTTGGGAGCGGGCTTGGCGAACATCCCTGGTCTGGCGGCTGAAGTCGCGGGTAGCAAGCTACGTACGGTCCTTCTTGCCGTTACCCTTGTGGTGCTCATGCTCTTGAGACCGCAAGGAATCTTTGGTCACCACGAGTTCTCTTGGAGTTGGGTCCAGAAGGTCTTGGGCAAGAAAGACGTTCCGAACGTGGAGGTGGCAGCATGAGCGAACCGTTGCTGAAACTCACGGAAGCTACCATCCAGTTTGGAGGACTCATCGCCGTCAACAAGGTTTCCTTCGAGATCGAGCGCGGACAACTGTTTGGGCTGATCGGTCCAAACGGCGCAGGGAAAACCACTTGCTTCAACCTCATCACGGGCGTTTACAAGCCAACATCCGGCTCGATTCTGTTCGAGGGTAAACCGATCGGCGGCACCCCGGCAAATAAGATTGCTTACAAGGGCATCTGCCGAACCTTCCAAAACATCCGGCTCTTTGGTTCGCTCTCCGCGCTGGAGAACGTCGTCGTTGGTGGATTCCTTCGCAATCGCTCCTCCTTGGGTTCGGCACTTGCCTACTTCCCCAAGGCGATCAGCGAGACAGAGCGATTGAAGGGCCAGGCGCTAGAGCTCCTGGAGTTGGTCGATCTTCGAGATGTTGCTAACGTTCGAAGTGCAGACCTTGCTTACGGAATGCAGCGTCGCTTGGAGATCGCGAGAGCCCTTGCCACCAAGCCAAAGCTACTCCTTCTCGACGAGCCCGCCGCAGGCATGAACCCTCAAGAAAAGGTGGAACTGCTTCAGATGGTGAAGACCATTCGAGAGCAACTCGGCGTGACCGTCCTTCTCATTGAGCACGACATGAAGTTCGTCATGGGACTGTGCGAAAGAATCGTGGTTCTTGACCACGGTGAAGAGATTGCCCAGGGGCCTCCCGAAGAGATCCGGAATAACCCGAAGGTCATCTCTGCTTATCTCGGCGAAGCGGTCTAGTCAGCCTCAAAACACGCATAGATACGGTTCGAAGATTGCCATCTTCGGACCGTTTTCCTTTTAGAAAGACTCTCCCACTCCGGTGT
>CAZAVC010000302.1:0-3469 GCA_964488265.1 uncultured Fimbriimonas sp. | reverse complement strand
CGGGTTGAGCAACAAACCTGTTGAACGGTACGCCGGTGGAATGGGAAACCGGGGAATCGCTGCGCGATATACTAACAGCGGTTGCCCGGATGGCGAAATGGTAGACGCAGAGGACTTAAAATCCTTTGGTAGCAATACCGTGTGGGTTCGAGTCCCACTCTGGGCACCAACATCCTAGGTTCATATCCCGTTTTGCCTAGCCGAGGTTGTTCTTTCACCTGCAGACGCCGACTCTTAGTAAAAGAAGCATGTCAATTTATCGCCTGCCGCTCAAAAGCGCCGTTTTCGCCAGCGCGGGCATCTTAGTTGTTGGAGTTGGACTCCTCGTCTTTGCTTCGAACCTTGCGGGCAAGTCCGGTCTGCCTGGGCTATCGAATTCTGCTCCCAAAGAAGTGACCTGGGGCGATAAAGCGCGCTGGATTCTCCCCACGCCTCACCGCATGACGATGACGAACATTGCGGGTGGACCCACTCTGCCTCAATTTGAAGCAGCGGCGACACGATACGGTTTCGACTCCCCTTATTCCACGACTCGTGCAGCGCTCGGCGTGACCACGTCTTTGTTAACCGTTCATCTCGGCGAGGTCGATGTCTTGCCCGAGATCAAGAACGAATGGGAGCGATCCCGCGAGTTCTCGGGTTCGATCGCGGTTGGGCAAAGAGCCGGAACCGCCTTTCGATTCGGGGGGATGGATTCCGACCTCATCGCTACCGTCGGTCCGCGCTGGAAGATGAGTCGCCCGTTGAACTTCGATGTCAAAAAGGGCGATCTTGTTTGGATTCGAGGAGCTTGGTTCAAGCCCATCGATCGTCCCGACCAGAAGGCTTCGTGGCTGCACCCCATGAATCGGTGGATCGGGCTCTATTCCCGCGTCGAACGCAACGTGACCCCGTCTGCAAAACAGTGGATCCTCAGTTCGGGTTCGCAAGTTGCAAATGCTACCGATGCAGGCTTCGTCTTCTTTGAAACCAAAGATCCCAAGATCCGGTGCATCAAGCTCACCGGAAGTTCGCACAGCGTTGCGGGCAAGGGCTGGGGTTACGAAGCAGACCAAGAGAAAGCCACGACTCAACCCGGTGGATTCCTTTCGAAGAACGCGAACTCGGCTCAGGTTGCCGCCGAATACGCTTGCTGGCTAGGCAAGATGCAATGGTTCGCCATGGCTCAATCTGGTAGCCATCTCTTCACCGAGTTCGACGGTCGAATTGGGCGACGAAAGAGCGACACCAACTGGGAAGTCAAGCCCAAGCGGTACGGCACTCGACGCTCCATCGAAGCGACCATCGGCTTCACCGATGACATTTGGACCGGGTGGACCAACGAATACGCGATGACCGCTCCCGGCTTCAGTCCGGAGTCGGATGTCGAAGCGTGGGTGCAGGCGTTCCGAGCGAAGATCAAGGCAAACATCGACCGCAACTGTCGGACCTGGATCATCATGGGTCCTGTTCAAACGTTCTGGCGAAAGCCGGGTCAGGTGTACAACGCCAAGCTATCTGAAAAGGAATTCCGCGACGCGCAGGCAATGACCGTTCCTCAGGTGAACGAGTTGGCTTTCAGGAAAGCGGTTCTGAAACGGCTCGATGCTCTGTGCAAGGAAATGGGTTCGGCGTGGGTTTACGATGCTTGTCTTCTCACCCACGGACTCAACTCGAAAGGCGAACTCGTCTGGGCTCGATGTCCTTCTCCGAAGGGAGGCTATGTGATGCCGACCGCCCTTGGCGATGGCGACCGTGGTACGCACTACTCGCATATCAACCACCAGCGCGTGGGGGCGGAGTTTGCGAAGTTCTTTGGCAAAGATGGCCAAACGAAGTTTCCTCCGTTTGGCCTCCTCAATCCGGGCGAATATCGTTAGCGGTTGATGATTGAGCCGTAGAGCCCTGACAGAGGCTTCTCCGCCGCGGGTTTCGCGGTTTCCTTTGGCTGCAGCGGAGTTACGGTCATCTCAGCGGAATTGGTTGGAATGCTGTACTCAATCGTAAAGAGCGGGGCATCCAAGAAGGCGAAGTGTCCGAATTCAAGCCGGATCGGTTGGAAGAGTTGGTTGATCTTGCGATTCGCTTCTTTCTTGAGATCGTCGATAAAGTCCTTCTTTGCACCATCCAGAGTGTCCACGAAGTTCGCCGGGGCTTGCTTTGCCGCGTTCAGAGCTTGTTCCAAGTTCTTGCCGCGCTGACCAAAGATGATCGTTCCCTCGGCGTGGGCTTGGGTCGAAGCGAAGATGGCGATGGTTCCGCAGAGGGCGGTGATGGCAGTTCGTTTGTCCATGCCAATATCATCGCCCCACTCCCGAAACTCGCCTGTGCGCCGGGTAGCGAGTTCGGTGTGAAGTCCATCACACCAACGGAACCCGACCTATTCCTCGACCGGGGGGACGATACGTTGGGCGATCCACGCCCCGTTGCTCTGCCGGGCGTAAACACTGAATACGCGATCCGTCGGGACATCGGTCGGATTTTCCAGAGGGAAGGTATCCGGAGCCACCTCGGGTCGAACGTTGATGTTCACAAAGGTCGGTTTGGCGTAGGTAGTGACCGCACCGTTCGGAAGCTGCTTAGCCACGGCGATCACGTTCATGTTGTTGGTCTTGGTGTTGTATCCCCGGAAGCAGGCCTCGAAGCGAGTTTGGCCCGCGGAGGGACGATCGGAAGCTCGAGTAAGTGGGAATCGGGGACCAGAAAGTTTCTGACCTGATTTGAGCGAGAAGTATGGGTTTCGAATCCCCTTGGGGCCGTGGATTTCGAAGTGAAGGTGCGGACCCGTGGCATCGCCCGAATTCCCGACGTAGCCGATCAACTGGCCCATTTGAACCCGGTCGCCTGGGCGCAGGTTGGGCGCGAACATGAAGTCCATGTTGTTTCGGCCGTCGTTGGATCCGGGAGTGTCGTCGTTTAGGTGGGTGCCAAGGCAGCGATAGCCGTTATCGCCATAGATCCAAAACGAATAGATTTTGAAATTGATGCGGCCGGAGAACGGGGCGACTATCGGACGCATCTTCGGTGCCTGAATATCGATGCCCGTGTGCCGAAAGCCAGAGCGCATGTCGTTGAACGAGTTGCGATAGCCGGTTGCGTTCACCACCGGGAACACCATCGCGACGTAAACCTTGTCTGAAGGCAGGTTCGCCGGAGAATAGGGGGCAACCGGGGGCGGGAGTTCTCGCCACATGGCGGGGGCGCTATCGAATGCGCGTGCGCTCATCGCGCCTCGACTGAGCGGAGGCGAAAGGTCCAGCGGTCCTCTCTCTTGAACACAGCAAACTGCGTTTGCAATGTGCGACAGATGGGTATGCACCTCCTTAACGGCAGAAGCGGGTGCCTGAGAAAAGCCCTGCATGGAAAGGGCGAACATTGCGGTTGTGATAGACACCATTTCTTGACCAATCCTTAGTTCTTGCCGCTTCGTTCTGGCATGGGTCAGACGCTCTCAAATCACCCTTGTTCCGGCAAACAAACCAGATTCCAG
>CAZAVC010000301.1:0-3477 GCA_964488265.1 uncultured Fimbriimonas sp. | reverse complement strand
TGGGGAAGCCAAGATAAATCCCTTTCTCGGGGAACTGAATGCGATTAGCATTGTTGGAGCGTCCGAATTTGGAGACTCCATTGGATTGCCCAGACACAGCGGGGATTATACGCAAAAGAGTCCTGCATTTCTATTAAATGCAGGACTCTTCTATTAGTCTTAACCTGGTACCTAGGAAGTTACTCGTTAACTTGGACGAGTTCGTAGGCTTCCACGATATCGCCCTCTTGGAAGTCTTCCCAGTTATCGAACGTGATACCGCACTCCATACCCATGGTGACTTCGCGAACGTCGTCCTTAAGGTGCTTGAGTGTTGCCACCGAACCTTCGTAAACCACCTCTCGACCACGCTTGATGCGAACCTTCGCGTTTCGAGTGACCTTTCCTTCTTGAACGTACGAACCCGCGATAAGCCCCTTCTTGGAGAAGGAGAGGCGCACCCGAATTTCGATGGTTCCAAGCTCGTTCTCCTCGAACTTCGGAGCCAGCATTCCCTTAACAGCCGCTTCGATATCTTCGATCAATTCATAGATGATCGAGTAGGTTCGAATTTCGACCTTTCTTTTCTCGGCTTCTTTCTTCGCTTCACCTTCGGGCTTAGAGTTAAAGCCAACGATGATGGACTCCGACGCCGCAGCGAGATCGACGTCTGCCTTGTTGATGGAGCCCACACCGCTAAGGATGATCTTGCACTCCACTTCCGAGTTGCGAACCTTCTCAAGCATGCCCTTAACGGCTTCCACCGAACCTTGAACGTCTGCTTTAACGATTAGGTTGAGGACGCGCAGACCGTCGTCTTGCATCCGCTGACGCAGTTTGCTGAGCGTAAGTCCCCGGCTAGCCGTGGTCATCGCCTTGATTCGGTCGCCCATGACGCGGTTATCCGCAACCTCACGAGCCGACTTTTCATCGACGAACCACTGCACGGTATCTCCCGCGCCTGGGACCTCGTTGAGACCAAGAATTTCGACTGGAACCGATGGACCTGCCTCGGTGAGCTTTTCACCGCGATAGTCGGTCATGGCCTTGATTCGACCGTAGGTGTTGCCCACCACGATCGAATCACCCGTTTTGAGGGTGCCGTTCTGGATAAGAAGGGTTGCCACCGGACCTCTTCCCTTCTCAAGCTTTGCCTCAATGACAACGCCCTTCAGCTCGCCCTTCGGATCAGCCTTGAGTTCCATCACGTCGGCTTGCAGGAGGATCAATTCCAGAAGCTCCGGAACGCCTTCGCCCGTGTGTGCGGAAACGTTCTGCGTGATGACCTGACCACCGTACGCCTCGGGAATCACGTTGTGCTCCGGAAGCTGTTGAAGCACTCGGTCTGGGTTTGCCGATGGCTTGTCGATCTTGTTGACCGCAACGATCATCGGACAATCCGCCGCTAGAATGTGCTGGATGGCTTCCGCGGTCTGCGGCATGATTCCGTCGTCAGCAGCGACAACCAGAATGGCGATGTCGGTGACTTTGGCCCCTCGAGCCCGCATGTTCGTAAATGCTGCGTGGCCGGGGGTGTCGAGGAAGGTGATGAGACCTTCGGGAAGTTCGACTTGGTATGCACCGATATGCTGGGTGATACCGCCTGCTTCCTTCGCGGCAACATTCGCTTTTCGAATGTAGTCGAGCAAGCTGGTCTTGCCGTGGTCGACGTGACCCATGATGGTCACGACGGGCGATCGCTTGATCGCGCCACCTTTCTTGGGGGCGTCGGATGCTTTCGGCTTTGGCTTGGCGGCCTCTTTGAAGGTGACCTCAAATCCGTAGCTTTCAACAATCTTCGTCGCTTCTTCGTCGGTCAGGGCGTTTCCAACCGCTTTCATGATGCGGAATTTGGAAATCATCGCCTTCTGAATCTCGGGTTGCCCGATTCCTAGTGCAAGCGCGATATCTCGCGGCGTGCAGCCGGGCTTAAGTGCGATCAGTTTGGACTCAAGTTGCTCCAGTGAGCCTGCTCGAACGAGATCGAGCGTATCGTTATCGACCTCAAAGGAGACTCCATCGTGCTCAATTCCTAAATCGTTGAGCACGAGATACACCTGTCCAGGCCTGATCTCAAACTCGCTAGCCAGTTCGGCGATATTCGCGGTCATTGCTTTCTTCTTTACCTCAGTTGACATAACAGTTGGTTCTTGAGCGCCAGGCGTTCAAAATCTGTGAGTGCGCCTTTCAAGGCGCGGTCGAGACGGCCCTTCTTAAGGCCCTCTTGGATGCAGGTCTCGGCGCGGCATAGGTACGCACTGCGACCATGACCCGCAAACAAAGCAACGCCTCCCGAGATTCCTCGAGAGACGCGCAAAAAGCTAGATGGATCCGCTTTGTGCTTACATGCTATACAAGTTCGAATCGGCATTGGGTGGACATCACCTTGCTCCACCCTTTTCAGAAGCGGCTTGGCTTTCGCTTCGAATGTCGATTTTCCACTCCGTAAGCTTGGCTGCCAGTCGAACGTTTTGTCCGCCCTTGCCAATGGCTAATGAGAGTTGCCCATCGGGAACAATGACGTAAGCACTCTTCTCGTTTTCGTTCAACCTAATGGAGTTGACCTTTGCCGGAGAGAGGGCTTCGATGATGAATTCTTTCGGATCCTCTTTGTAGAGGACCACGTCGATCTTCTCATCGTAAAGCTCTTCGGTAATCGCTTGCACGCGAACGCCTCGCGGGCCGATGCATGCGCCAATCGGATCGACGCGCTCGTCGGTGCTGTAGACCGCAATCTTCGCCCGTTGACCCGCCTCGCGGGCAACGTTCTTGATCACCACCACTCCGGAAGCGATCTCGGGGACTTCGATTTCGAAGAGTCGCTTGAGAAGCTTCGGGTGAGTTCGGCTGACAATCACGCGCAGGCGTCGCTGAGAATCGTCCACCTTGTACACGAACACCTTCAGGCGATCGTTCAGGCGGTACGGCTCGGTCGGAACCTGTTCGCGCTTCGGAAGCTCGGCTTCCACTTTGTTGACGTTGACGTAAACGTTTTGACCGTCCTTTCGGCTGACTTGTCCGGTAACGACATCGTCTAGCTTCTCGGCGAACACATCATGAATGCGCCTCGTCTCCGCGTCTCGCAACTTTTGCGAGAGAACTTGCTTCGCGGTTTGGGCAGCAATTCGGCCAAAGCGGTTGGGATCGACGTCGACTTCAATGAAGTCGCCAACCTCGGCATCCGACTTGCGCTTGAGCGCTTCTGCGAGGCTGATCTGCAGAGAAGGGTCGGTAACTACACCCACAACTTCCTTCTCTACTGAAACCGTCCAACCCTTCTTAGGGTCGAGTTTCACGCTCACTTCCCCACGAGCACCCACGTATCGGCGATACGCGGCCGCCAGCGCTTCTTCCAACTCGCGCTGCAGCTCGGCTAACGGCAGGTCGCGCTCTTGCGCAATCTGATTGAGCTCTTGCAAAATGTCCATCGACTCCTCCTTAACTTGTCAGGGGTTGTGAATAAAAAAGGTGGCCTTAAGCCACCCTTCAATCGGCGCC
>CAZAVC010000300.1:0-3481 GCA_964488265.1 uncultured Fimbriimonas sp. | reverse complement strand
TGTCCTTTCTTTTATGTACTTTTATATATATATTTTTTTAAATTGTATATTGTTATTTACATTTAAAATTGAATTTCCTTTTTCAATTTTCTTTCCTTTTTTTTGCCTTTATATTTTTCCTTCATCTTGCATTTTTTGCGATTTTTTTTTTTTATTTTTTTTTTGCGTTGACCAGCTTCTCGACGCTCGGGAGAACGTAGAGTTCCAGTGGCTTCACCCACGGCACCGGAGTGTCCAGGCGAGTGATTCGCACTGGAGGCGCGTCAAGAAGATCAAACGCATTGGTCGTAATGCGAGCAACGATTTCACCGGCAAATCCGCAGGTCATCGGAGCTTCGTTCACCACGATCACTCGATTCGTTTTCGCGATCGAGTTGTAGATCGTCTCCTCGTCCAACGGAACCAACGTGCGAATGTCGATGACTTCGGCATGGACGCCTTGCTTTTCAAGCTCGTCAGCCGCAGCCAAGCAATGGTAGACGTTCTGACCGTAAGAAACGAATGTAACGTCGGTGCCCTCTCGGCGAATGGCTGCCTTACCGAGCGGAACAATGTAGTCCTCGGTTGGCAATTCCTCTTCCAGTTCTCGACGTCGGTACAGTTCCTTGATCTCGAAGAAGATCACCGGGTTGCCGTCTCTCAGAGAAGCTTTGAGCAGGCCTTTTGCATCGTACGGAGTCGAAGGACATACGACCTTCAATCCGGGCGAGTTGCAGAACCATGCCTCGTTCATCTGACTGTGGTACAGCGCACCACCACCATAGGCACCTGCCGGACCACGAACGACGACGGGCATGTTTACTTCGCCCGCGGTTCGGTAGTGATAGGTCGCCATCATGTTGACAATCTGGTCGAACCCGCAGGAGATGAAGTCGATGAACTGCATCTCTGCCATCACGGTCTTGCCATTGAGCGCCATTCCGACCGCAGAACCGATAATCGCCGCCTCCGAAATTGGCATGTCGACAACTCGCTTGTTGCCGTACTTGGCCTGGAGACCGTCGGTCACGCCGAACGCGCCGCCGAGAAGACCAATGTCTTCACCCTGACAAATCATGTCCGGGTTTCTGAGCATTTCCTCGTCGATCGCCTCCTTAAGGGCGGTCAGGTAGTTCTTCTTTAAGATTGCCGGGGCATCTACGGTAGCGCTCACTTAGAACCTCCTTCGTAAAACACCCACATGCCACCCTCTTCTGCTGGAGGAAGCGCCGATGCTACTGCGAAATCGATGCCTTTGTTCAAGTACTCCACAACCTTTTCCGGGAAGTCCTCGTTGGTTGCTTCAGAAGCACTCTTGCTTTCTGCAACCCACTTTTCCGCAAAGTCGGATCCGATGTCTCCGAGTTCCAGAAGTCGCTGGCGACAAACCGCGATCGGGTCACGTCCTCGGCCTTGTAGAACCTCGTCCTCCGGTCGATATCGAGCGGCGCGATCGTCATCGTGGTCGCCGTGGCCATAGGCGCGGAAAGTCTTGCACTCAACAATGCTTGGACCCTTGCCAGACCGTGCGTGATTGACGGCCTGCATGACCTTGTCGTAGACGTCAAACACGTCTTGACCGTCTGCAACCAACCCAGGGATTCCAAAGCCCTTGGCGCGATCAGCGACGTCCGGGGTCGGACATTCGAGCTCGACAGGCGTACCGTATGCCCACTGGTTGTTCTCGACAATCGTGACCACCGGGAGCTTGTGAACGGCCGCATAGTTGATCGCTTCGTGGAAAATTCCTTGAGCGGTCGACCCTTCGCCGTTGTAGGTGATCACAACGGAGTCACCACCGTTGAGCCGATCGGCATAAGCCACCCCCGCCGCTACCGGAATGGTCCCGGCAAGCATCGAGGTGGAGTGGATGATTCGTTTGGAGCGGGAACCAATGTGAGACCAGTTGTCTCGGGCTCGACCAGGGGAATCTACTTTGCCCCAAACCTGAGCGCAAACTTCTTCCACACTCATTCCGATCCGGTCATTGTTTTCCCAACCTGCTCGAAGGTCCTTCATAAAGAAGGCGGGCATATCGCGGTGAATCGGGCTAATCCAATCCGTGGGCTTCAAACCAAAAAGCGACCCGACGATAATGGCCTCTTGGTTGTGCGAAGAATACAGCGTTCCTCGCAGACGACCTCTCTTCTTTTCCTTGATTAGTCGAACGTCAAAGTACCGTGCCAAATAAAGCTGCATCCACATCTCGAAGCGCTCCTCTTTTGTAAGAAGATCGCTCGGACGGTTGACTACGGGTTGTTGGTCTGGCTCCGCTTTTTCGACGGTCGCCGCGGCTGATTTGTTGCTCAACGAAATCTCCACCGTGAAACTACGCTAGGGCGGGAGGTTACCTCACCCGATTTGAGTTCATTTGAGATTATCGGCTCAACCAGACTGATTCATTGTAAATAGGGGACGACCCTTCATTGAAGCGCCGTCCCCTATCCTACGGGATGATAAAAGTGCGATTACTTCCCGAGGATTCCGTTGATCTTCGACATGAACGACGACGTGTCCATTGAGCCGAGGATGCTTCCGATGGATTGTGCCTCGGAGGTCATCACGTGCATGTTCGGGATCGCATCCACCTTGTACTTGTCCGCCAAAGCCGGGTTGTAGTCGATGTTCACTTTGCAGAAGACCAGCTTCTTGCCAAGCGACTTGAACTCAGAGGTGGTGAAGACCTCTCGATCCATCTGCTTGCACGGTCCGCACCAATCGGCCATGAAGTCTACAAACACCTTCTTGCCCGTTCGCTTGGCGACCAACATGGCCTCATCGAAGTCCATGATCCATCGGCTCGAGATGAGGTCTTCGTAGCTGATTTCGGTTGCTCCATCTGGCGCCTGGAACGCAAAGCTGTCTGTAACCGATTCGCCCATTTGAGCGGAAATCACGGAAGTGGTTTGGGAATCTGCCTTACCAACAACCACCTGGGCGCGCTTGAGAAGGTTGTTCGTTGGAACGTACAGCGTGACAACCTTGGCGTTCTTCGTACCAAAAACCGCTTCCAAGACCCGAACGTTCTCGCCCGCAACCGACTTGGTTCCGAGGTCTCGGACAGTGGTTGGAGCGACCGCTTTCGCGTCAAAGAAAGGAGCAACGATGTTGAGTCCCTCGTCCTTCAGGGCGAGTTTCAGATCCTCAGGGGTTTGCGATTTCTTGTAGAAGACCTTGTCCTTCTTATCGAAGACGGTGATGTTGGTTCCGTCAGCCACAAAAACTTCGGAAGGCTTGTCTACACGAAGAAAGCCGGGTTTCTTCATTGCCACTTGGTAAGTGACCGAGCTTCCACCGACCTGTTGCACCTTGATGGAGGCGGAAAGAGCGGGCTTTTTGTTGAGCGCCTCTGCGAATGCGGCGAACGCACTCGAACCATCGCGAGACTGTCCACCGGCGAACATCGTCGCCACGACCAATACGGAACCGATCATTGAAGTCATAACTGCCTCCCCCCAGCCGCTACGACCCAGCCTGCAGCGTTCCCAGACCCCAGCCCTCT
>CAZAVC010000299.1:0-3502 GCA_964488265.1 uncultured Fimbriimonas sp. | reverse complement strand
CAAGCAGCTGTCCTTAGAATACCGAGCAACCCATTTTTCCGTTCTCGAAACCTTCCAACTCGAAAATCCGTTGAATGGAGAAAGCTTCACCAGGTTTCCAGCGAATTGACTGAACGAGGAACTCGAATACCTGTGAAGCGATCAAAGGACAACCGAACAACTAAATAGAAGCTCGGAAACAGCCCAATTTTGGATTGAAAAAACGAAAGCATCGCCTTTGGCATGCGAATTGAACAGAAGGAGAGTCATGAACCAAATCGAATCGACAATGGAGTCTTCGAAAGGCGGCCCGAATTTAGGTGGAGCGCAATGGCTAACAGCGGCCTTGGTAGCCGGAGCTGTTGCCGCAACCGCAACCTACTTTGTGAAGGAGCGCTCGAAGAAACAAAATTCCACTGAGAGCTGGCTGGAACTGTGTGATCGCACGTCTGCCATGCTCCAGGAAAAGATCAATCAAAAACTAGCCGGATAAGGCGATCGATCTTCAACGCCAGAGAACGATGGGCTATCGTCATAAAGACGATGGCCCGTTTTGTTTATGCCTGTGGTGGTGGTGGATTGGGCTCAATGAGCCCGAATCCGAACCTCGTTCGTGAGATTTTCAGCCGGGTTACGCCCAACCCAACGATCCTCTTTCTGCCAACCGCAAGCGGAGACGCTGTGGAATACATCGCCCGGTTCGAACAACAGGTTCTGAGTTATGGGGGAGTGCCACTGGTGCTTTCTCTCTTCCGCCCCTCTCTTTGGGATAGGGATATTGACGACTACTTTGAGGGAATCGACTTCATCTGGGTAGGCGGTGGAAACACTCGAAACATGCTGCACCTTTGGGATTTATGGCAAATCACCCCAAAGATTCGGCAGGCGTACGAGCGCGGCGTTCCGATCGGCGGAGTCAGCGCGGGTGCCATATGCTGGTTTGAGATAGGTTGCACGGACTCTGTCGGCAGGGAACTCGGGCTGATGGAGTGTCTTGGTTGGATTCCAGGTGCCGCCACTCCGCACTTCGACTCCGAGGTGGAGCGTCGGCCCATGGTAACTCGGTTTATTGAGAGTGGTGCGCTCCCTCAACAAGGAGTGGCGATTGATGAAGGCGTTACCGTCGTGTACGAAGACGAGAAGATAAAGCAGATCATTCGCGAGGACGGGGCAGGAACGGCCTGGAGTCATCGATTAGATGACAACCGGGCCGTGATCGAGCCTATTTCGCAACCATGAAGCCGGCGTCGATGTACTGACCACCCTTGGTCTGCTTGCAGTGAATGGCAAGAAGGTTTGTGCCTTTCTTGAAGTGCTTCGTCTCGCTCTTCTGAAGGGGAACCAGCACATAGTTCGTTGTGTGTCCCTTCAACGAAGCGATGAGTTGCCCGTTCAAGTAGACCTCGGCATCTTCGTCATGGTGAACCTTTAGGAAAACCCTTCCTTTCGGCAGCTCGGCCAGGGCGAACTCACGACGAAGCCAGATTTCCTCCGACTTCCACTCGGTTCCGATAACAGCACCAGGAGTCCCTTTCGAGCCAAAGCCGCCGGTCGATTCCGTCCAACCCTTGTCGTCAAACCCCGAATCGGCCCAGCCCGGCGCTGGCGAAGTTACGGTGTACCGCCATAACGCGGGTCGCGTACTTGCAGCAGGCAACACTTCACCAAACTCGCTGGGGCTCTCAATCAGGCGCTTCACTTCCGCACTGATCGAATAGGGAAGCTTTTCTTCCTTCCGGTCATACGTCAAGAGACCATTGACCTCAATCTCCACATCGGTTGTTTGCGTGTAGATGGCGGCACAGAGACCCTCTCCAATGAGCGGCTCGAGCGAAACCAGCAAGTTATCGAAAGCGGTTTTCAACTCCTCCTTCGACTGATAGGAGCGATATCCCCAGTTGCCCTGATCCAGCCAGGTGTGACCCGCGAGGGGAAGTCCTAATCCACCAAACTCGCCTAGAACAGCCGCTCGTTCAGGCTGATTGGGAGGCTTTGCGGGACCCGGGTAAACATGGATATCCAGAACGTCTCCGGCTCCTTTATCGGTCCAGCCAGAGGCATTGTTGACCAACCTAGAAGGATCGTACTTTTTAGTCCAATCGGTTACACGCTCGGTATCGAACTGACCCCATCCCTCATTGAAGGGAACCCACATGACGATTGAAGGGAAGTGACGGGTCGAATCGATGATCTCCTTCCACTCCGCTTCCCACGCTTGCTTCTCTTCCGGTGTGGGCTCCGCGTCCTTCCCCGTGATAAAGGCAGAGGGCATGTCTTGCCAAACCAACATCCCGAGTTTGTCGCATTCGTAATACCACCGGGCAGGCTCAACTTTCACGTGCTTGCGAATCGTGTTGAATCCGTATTTCTTAGTTGCGTCGATATCGAACAGAAGCGCTTCCTCGGTCGGAGCGGTATAAAGCCCGTCTGGCCACCATCCCTGATCGAGCGGGCCAAAATTAAAGATCGGCTCCCCGTTGAGCATGATTCGGGGGACGCCCTTCTTGTCCTTTGCAATCTTGATTTCGCGAAAAGCGAGATAGGATTCCACTGCATCGCCCGAATCCAGCATAACCTTGACGTTATAAAGCCAGGGAAGAGCGGGCGACCATTTGACCGGACTTGGAACGGAGGCTCTACCTACGGTCCGATTCTGATCACCATCTGGGGCCGTCTTGAACCTTACGCGTCGACCACCCGTGAGTAGAATCTCGACCGTTGCCGGGGTCTTAGAGCCCTCGATGGTTGCCGTTACTTGGCCATTGAGCTTGGTTTCGAATCGAACATTTGCGACGTGGTCGGTCGGGACCGTTTCTAACCATACGGTCTGCCAAATTCCCGTGACCGGCGTGTACCAAATCCCTTCGGGCTTCTGTACCTGTTTTCCGCGCGGGATAAAGGCGGTGTCGGATGGATCGGTGACTCGAACCTCCAGTTGCTGCTTGCCCGTGGTGTAAAGAGCGTCCGTGATGTCGATTGTAAACGGGGCGAACCCACCTTTGTGCGTTCCGACAACCTTATCGTTGACCCGGATTTCGGCTGAGTGATCCACCGCGCCGAAGTGAAGCAACTGTCGAGTACCCGCCTTGGACTGAACATCCAGTTCGGTGCGATAGATCGCTCGGTCCCCCGGGCCAATTTCCCCTTTGAAACCACTCAGAGCCGATTCGATGGGAAAGGGCACAAGAATTTTGCCCGCCGACTTTATTGTTTCGGAGTTTTGCGCCGTGATGGCCAAATCCCACTCGCCGTTCAAGTTGGTCCAATTGGCACGGACCATTTGAGGTCGGGGATAGAAATTGTGCGGAAGCTTGCGGTCCACCTTGTCCGCCCAAGGGGTTTTGAGTTGCATCTTCTTTGCGCCCTCTTGCCTCAGCGGAGCAGCGAGAAGTAGGGAGGCGACAAAAACGCCGACCGTCGCTATCAGCCATCGAGCCATGCCTTCGGGTTTACCCGAATCTCAGCCTATCCCGGCTCAATCCGCATCTTTCTGATAATCTTTATTATGTCGTTTTCGAATCAG
>CAZAVC010000298.1:0-3502 GCA_964488265.1 uncultured Fimbriimonas sp. | reverse complement strand
ATCGATCTTTGTTACTCACTGTCACATCATACAACAAATCGAAAATTCTTGTTACAGGATTGTCACTTCTGTTACAATACGAGAGTGGGAATCGGTGCACGGATCAGGATGGCTCGATTAGGGCACGAACCTCCTTTTACACAGGAGCAGCTTGCAGAACCATGCCAAATTAAGCGAAGTCGGTTAGCCCAGTATGAGGTCGAACGAACGGACCCTCCGGTCGACGTTCTCATAAAGATTGCGGAGGTCCTCAACGTCCGCTTGACCGATCTCACTGAGGAGCCGTCGGGGAGACTTCCCCGCCCACGCGCTCAGCCGATGGGCACACTCAAGGTTTACGGAGGGATCTCGGCCGGAACGGGTTCCACGACCTCTTTCGAACTGACCGAGCTGGACGTTCCGCCCCAGTTCGCCAGAGAAGACTACGGTGCGTTAGTCGTGGAGGGCGATTCCATGATGCCGTTCCTAGAGTCGAGCGATATCGCCATTTTTCGAGATTGGTTCACGCCAAAGCCAGGCTTTGTCATGGCGGCTGAACTCGCCGATGGATCGTGGGTGGCCAAGATGATTGTCTACGAGCAAGGGTCTTATTTACTCAGATCACTCAACGGGAAGTACGGAGATATTGATTCCGGGTATCGGTTAGGTGGCTTTCTCGTAGGAATCGTTAGGGACTCTGGACCTGAACGAACGATCCGTCTCAATCCGTACGGTTTGCGACCGTAGTTGGTGGACAATACGGGCTTTGATCCTTTGCGGGGATTTTGCTCGTAACGGTAGGGCGTCAGGTTCATCGAAACTCTGGGAACATTCAATGAACAGCACGCCTGTGGTCTTCCGTCGAGCAACCGCCCTGGTCCTTTTTTGCTCAATGGGAACCTACGCTCTTGCCGGATTGGAACCTGCAAGCGATACCTTCCGGCTGTCCTCCGAGCTTGTCGCCGATCCAGCGGTGCGCACACAGCGTGACGAGTTCGAGATCGCACCCTACACGCCAAAAACCTCCTACTGGCTCTCCTACAGCAAACGTGGAACCACTGCCGGAGGTGCGATCGGGTGGCGAGATTATCGAGTAAAAGGTTTCGGATTCGAACTCGGCTTCTCCGATACAAGCGAGGTAGAACCGAATAGCGTCTCGGGCTCCTTCCCTCCCATTGGCGTAATTCCAGCCGGGATTTTCAATAAGGGGCCCCTTCTTGGCGCCGATGTTCTTTACTTCTTCGGCCCAAGAGACGCCGAACTCTTTGTTGGGTTGGGCCTGTATTCCCAGTCGGAAGTCGCGGTGGGAAGGGTTCCCGGGCTCAACCTCCTTTACAACCTAGGCGAGACTCAGAGAGGCTTCGTCGCGGTTTCGTTTGGAACCCGGATTTGGGTTCACAAGCGATTCGGTATCGGTGCTTCCTACCACTCCGAACGCGGGCGCACTTTGACCCTAGCCATTCGCTCATAAAGAAAAGCGCCTATCGCCGGATTGGGTCGGCGATAGGCGTAATGCCTTTAAAGGCGGGGGGGGTTGCTTACTTCTTCTTGCGTCGGAGGAAAGCAATTGCTGCCATGCCGAGACCGGCGATGGTGGCAGGCTCCGGAACCGCTTGTACGACCTTTACGTCGTCAACGGCGATGCCAAACGAATTGGTGGCAAGGCTGTCGAACTCAATCGTCGTCGCAGCGTCTGCAGCAACAAAGCTGAACGAAGCGGTCTTCCACTTCATGTTCGTCTTCGTATTGCCTTCAGCAGGAATGCTCCACGTAACTTGCAAAGAAGACAAGATGTTGGAGGTGTCGGTCTCTCGAATGTTGACGTCGCTCTTTCGAAGTCCGCCATTAGGAGAGTCAGGGTTTGCGCTGTATGCAAAAGTGACGTCGTAAAGAACACCTGCAACCGTTGCGAACGACTGAGAAAGTCGACCGAGCGAGTTACCCGACATGTCCACATTACGGCTACCGTCTGCCGACTGCCAGTAGGTGCCGATGTAATCGACCGAACCGGACGTGACGTTCCAACCCGTGATGTTGGAGCCACCCGTGGTGACTGTAGTGAAGGAACCAGGGTTGGTTCCGAGTTCGAAACTACCGTTGTTAACAAGATTGGCGTGAGCTCCCGCCACGGCGACCATTGCTAAAACAATCGCCCCACCTTTCTGCCCAAAAATATTTGCCATAGAGAAACTCCGAGACAGCTATATGCTGCTTGAGGTGTCCTCCAGAAGTGGCTGAGCAGAGTACGAGGTTTACGGGTGAATCTAGTATTAGAACCTGGTTACTGCCCGCATAACTGTTTGTAAACAGCAATTACTTTTTGGACGTAGCGCTGGGTTTCTCGATAGGGCGGAACGCCACCGTGTCGCTTCACCGCGCCGGGGCCCGCATTGTAGGCGGCCAAACTGAGAACGAGCGCCCTAAAATCGTCGTGCGACTTACCGTACTTGTCTAGGTGCGAGCGGATGAGTTTGACCGTGCCGTAAAGATTTTGGGTGGTGTCGTAGGCATTCGTAACGCCTAGTTCCCTGGCCGTATCGGGCATCAACTGTCCCAAGCCCATCGCACCGGTATGGCTGGTGTCGTTTGGGTTGAAAGTGCTCTCGCAGTAGACGATCGCCATGATGAGACGAGCGTCCACACCGTATCGAAGACTGAAGCCAATCACTCCGTTGGCAATCTCAAGGGCCTTTGCTTCGCTGAGCTTCGGATTTTGTCGTTTTACAAAATTAGCGTAGACCGGGACCAGCTCGTGGACGGGGACGACACGTCGATTCGCACCGCCTCCCCGACTTGTTGAAGCCGTCGAATTCTTGCTCGCAGCGGGCTTTGTATTCTTGGTCTTTAGCGTGACCGGCTTCGGATCAAGAGTCCGTGCAAACGCCTCCGGAGCGGCCCCGAGAAGTTTCACCAAAAGGGGGTCGAATTCTGAAGCTCGCCTCGCTTCGATCAAGACTCGAACTGGAATGTCCTGCCCCGTCATCCATTCGGGAATTGCCGACGCCTCGAAGACTTCCGATTCTTTGTTCTCGGTTTCTAGAAGGATCGAGCGTTTGCCGTCTACTTCAAACGTTCCTTTCACCCATCCCTTTAGCTCGATGGTTCGTTTCCCAACGAAGACGTCGAGGGCCTCTGGCGACACGGGGCGCAGAATCCCAAGCTTCTTTCGAAGCTCTTTGTACGACTTGTTGTCTCCAGCGAGCGTTACCTGACCCTGGCCTGCCTGAGTTTGGCCTGCCTGAGTTTGGCTTGCATAACTAGCGCCGACCCCAAGGACCCCTAGCGCAAGGACCCCTAGCCCAAGGGTTAGGGTTCTTAGCGAAAGGTTGGAGGCGCGGCAGAGTCGGAAAGACATGCGATTGGCGTGGACTTCAGGAGACCCACTTTCATTATCGGTCTACTTGAGAGAATCCGGTCAGTCGAATCAGAGATAACCGGAAAAAGAAAGTGGCGGGCAGATCGGGATTCGAACCCGAGAGAGGAATTTACTCCCCTACCCACTTAGCAGGCGGGCGCTTTCGTC
>CAZAVC010000297.1:0-3512 GCA_964488265.1 uncultured Fimbriimonas sp. | reverse complement strand
TGGATTTACAGATCGATAAAGAATTAGAAGTGGAAGTCTTGAGACTGGTGTCATCGGGACGGTACAGAACCCCCGAAGAGGTCTTAAGCGCAGCCATCCAATTGCTCACCGAACAAGAGGCCCGAAAGGAGGCCAGACTGCTAGCTTTGCGAAAAGAGATTGAGATTGGCCTCACCCAAGCGCTCAATGGTGAGGGCGAGGAATTTTCAGCCGTTCAGTTCGTAGCAGAAGCGAAGGCTCGATACGATTCCAAGGGCACGAGCGGAAAAGGCACCGAGGGCATCTCTTGAAAATCAAGTTTTCCTCGTGGATGTAGAGCCGCTTACGTAAACTATGCGGATGGTCGAGCAGCCTAACTTCCCCATCGTCCTCGCGAGTTCCTCGCCCCGACGACAAGAACTCCTGAAACAGTTGTTCGACACCTTCACCGTTGACCCCGCAGACATCGACGAGGACGCGCTTACCGTCGAGGACCCCACCGAAACTGCCGAGAGCTTGGCTCTCGCCAAGGCGCAAGAAGTAGCCAAGCGCCACCCCGAAGCCCTCGTAATCGGCAGTGATACCGTGGTTGCTCTGGAAACCGACGAAGGCTGGGTGCAGTACGCCAAACCTTCCGACCCTGAAGACGCTTTTCGAATCCTGAGCACGCTCAGCGGCAAAACCCACTGGGTGATTACCGGAGTGGCGGTGGTAGGCCCCCGAGGATCACACGTCTCCAGCGACTCCACCGGGGTGACGTTCAAAGTACTCAACCCCGAATCAATGTGGGAATACATTGGAACCGGCAACCCTATGGACAAAGCCGGTGCCTACGGAGCCCAGGTGCTAACCAACGACCCTCGATTCGACTTTCTGGAGTCGCTAGAAGGCAGAATGGACACCGTGATTGGCCTCCCCGTAGACCTTGTCCAAAGTCTTGTTGCGGCGTACGCTCAGAGCTGAGGAGTCTCTCATGGATCGGTTCCAACGGGTTGAAATCACGTCTCAACAGGACCTTCACCGATGGCTATTGGAGAATCACACCCAAACGGAGAGTGTTTGGCTGGTGGTCTACAAAAAGCACGTTGCGGACAAGCACGTTAACCACTGGGATATCGTGGACGAAGGGCTCTGTTTCGGTTGGATCGACAGCCGCTCAGCAAAACTCGATGAGAACCGATCGATGTTGCTCTTCTCGCCACGCAAGCCAAAGTCGGCTTGGTCGCGAATCAACAAAGACCGACTCGAGCGGCTTTTTTCCGAAGATCGGATGCAACCGTCCGGCTTGCGGGCGATAGAGATCGCCAAGGCGAACGGTTCCTGGGAGCGGATCGATCAGGCCACAACTGACGAACCGCCACAGGACTTCCTGGATGCACTGTCTGCGTCGGAAGCAGCAACGGCAAACTGGCAAACCTTCCCACCTTCCAGCCGAAGAGCGATTTTGGAATGGATTCTGACGGCAAAGAAGCCAGAAACCCGAGCCAATCGGATTCGAGAAACGGTTGAGAAAGCTGCGCTAGGCATGCGCTCCCGCTAAGGTTTACGACTTCTTGCGGAGCATCACTCGGCGACCCGTCGGAGTTTTGACCCACACCTCGTTCGGGATAGCCGCGAACAGCCGTCCGATACGACCTGCGTCTTGAGTGCGAAACATTCCGATCACAACGTCTAGAGAAATATCGTTGATTGCGACTAACTCTGCGCCCGCCACGGCGGCACGCCGCTTCGCGTCGACAACACGGGCCCCATCCACAATCAGCTTGCGACCGCTTGGATCGGTTTTCAGGGGCACGCCGCACAGCATAGTGACGATTCTGCCCACCGACTCCAGTTCGGTCATCGGTCGATAGAGCACTTCCTTACGGCGCAGGGAAACGATTAGCTCGTGTTAAGCTAGAAGTTGGTTTTCAAACAAGAAGTCTTGCGGGTAATCCTCTTGAAGCGAAGTGGTGAAAAGGGTCCACCGACTCAGACGCTCACCCGTCTCGGTCACTCCGCTTGGGAGGTCAACAATGGAGGTTCCGCGATAAGAAGTTCCCGACCCCGACCAAAGAGAGATTGGGCTTTCCCGCAGGCTGGGAGGAATCGGTTTTCCGGTTGCCCAAACCCGGATTGCTTGGAGCTGAATGGATGGCCGGTCCGATCCCAACGGCGCTCGAAATGCGAGCGTGCCATCCGGCTCTACCAAAATGCGCGATCGCTCCCAAGCAGGGTCGTCCTCTTTTATACGGTCTGCGTAGCCCTCGACCAGTTTCACCGCATCATTTGTTGCATCGTAGACCCAGTCGTACTTGTCTAGGATGTCTCTGCCCACAAGCACGTTCGGACCGGAGACGGGCGAGAGAATATCGGCGCGGCTATCCACGACCTCACGAACCGGGCACTCCGAGACTGGACGCGGACGGTCGACGCCAAAGTTGCTTATCGGGCGAGCCGAAAAGGACGCTTTCTCGTTGAAGGCAAAGATCGCTCTTTGCGACTTCGAAAGGTCGGCAATGATGTAGGGACCGGAATTTCTGATTCCAGCAGAGGGTTCGGCTCCTTGCAAGGAGCCTGCCGTAACGAGCATCAAAACCGAGAGCGACTGCAGCATCTGGCGTTATGTCTTATAGGGACGTACGACGAAGAGGTAGGTTTCGACGCGCAACTTCATTGAAATCACTCGATCAAGCAACTCCCTTTTTGGGTACTTTAAATCGATACATTTACCAGTAATACACGAATAGAGGACTATTTCAATTTCAATTCTTTACAATGAAATCGACCTTACGGTCATGGTGTATTCCAATGAGATTATCTAAAGGGTTTCTATGGGCGGTTACTGCCCTTTCGTTTTCAGCTGTGTCCAGTGCACAAATCTCCGTAGACGGACAGAAGGGCTCCGAATGGACGGGAATTAGCCCTGTACTGGTTCCTAAAGGTTCTTCTCCGAGTTCTACAGCAGACCTGTATGCCCTGGAGGTTTACTCCCGGTCGGACGAGAGCTATTTCTACGGTTTGATCCTTGCTCTTCCCGAAGATCAGTCGGGCCTAACTGGGATTGGTGCAGTGAACTTTGCAAACGTTTACTTCGATACGAACCCTGGAACGGGCTCCGATCTCGGTTTCGAACTCGGAAACAATCGTGCGTTTAAACCGGGCGTAGCTGGTTACTACAACGATATCTTCAGCCAGGGCGTCCGCTGGGCAAACGATCTCCCGACCACCTACGCTCCGGGAGTGGTCGCGGGTTATGAGTTCGCAGTGCCGTGGGCTTACTTCCTTAACGATCCGCAAGGCGTTGGCTTCCCCGACGTCACCCCGGGTTCCGAAGTTCAGTTCCGAACGGTTCAGGCTTACAACTACAACTTCATCAACGGTAACAACGTCAATCCAGGTCCAGCATTTGGGCGCTTCACAGCCGTTCCAGAGCCGGGAACGATGATCGCTCTTGGAGCAGCATTGGCGGGACTCGTTCGACGACGCAGAAACAGCAAGTAAGTTCTCGTCACCGAAAGCTTAAAAATGAGGGCTGGATGCTACATCCAGCC
>CAZAVC010000296.1:0-3517 GCA_964488265.1 uncultured Fimbriimonas sp. | reverse complement strand
TCGAACATAGAATATACCCAATCTCGGCACAATCTGGGAATTCCACACGTCTAAGCTTTAGACAATCTGCCAACGCACCTTGGGCAGACCGCCTTCGCGTGCCAAAATCACCGCCTACGACGCCCAACCCACCATGAGCCAAGAACCCACCCAAGTGAATCGTGAGAACATGGAGCACCGCTCGCTCCAGACCATCATGTTCACGGACGTGGTCGGGTTTTCTAAGCTGGCTGCGGTGAACGAAGAGCGCACTTACGCCGCTCTCAACCGCGACTTCTCCATGTTCAAGAAAGTCATCGAAGAACACGGGGGGCAGGTGATCAACACCATGGGCGACGGCATGCTGGTGATCTACGCCAGCGCGGTCGGTGCCATGCGAGCCGCCTTGGCGATGCAAGAGAACCTGCACCGCACCGCCATGCTCTCGCCCAAGGACGGCATTCTGGAGCACCGAATCGGGATGCACGTCGGTGACATTTTAGTGGAGGGCACCAACGTTTTCGGCGATGGCGTCAACATTGCTGCCCGAATCCAAGCCACCGCTCGCCCCGGTGCGGTTGCCTACAGCAAGCAGGTTAGAGACCTGGTTCTCTACCACGTGAGCCTTAAGAACGAACGGGCATTGGGTCCAAACCGACTCAAGAACATTCAAGCGAACATCGCCCTGTTTGAGATTCCGCCGATTGCGCAAACGCTGAACGCGGGCAATGTGGATGAGGTCGTCAACATGCAGTCCGAAGCCGATACGGGCGCAACGGGTCGAAGGGCGGTTGTTCTTCTTGCCATCACGGCGGTTATGATCGGCGGCGTGGTTGGACTGGCGATGCTCCTTCCCTCTTTGCAGGCCAAGCCTGCCAAAGAGATGGCGAAAGGGAAATCCACACCGGAAGAGCTCAAGAAGATCGGCGAGAAGCTTTCGAAACGAAACGACAACGGCGCTAAGAAATCGGAGCCGAAAACGAATCAGCCTCCCGCTTCAAACCAAGCACCGGTTCAGGCGGGCTTTTCGCTCAGTCCAGACGTTTGGGCGAACATCGATTCGCTCAAACAGTCGTACAGTTTCGAAGAGATTTTGGCCCTTATCATCAAGCAACCCGGAAGCGATCTCCCCGCCGCCAAGAACCTCATAGACCGCTACACGGCATTGGTTGAATTTAAGGTTTGGCTCACCGCAGAGGTTCAGGCCGCTACGGGCCAAAAGCCGCTGCAATGCCAAGTGCGAAGACAGGCGGCTCAGGCTTACACCACCTCTCAAGGGGTTTACATCGAGCTTGCCAACGGACAATCCGATACCCGCGCGCTTTGGAGCTACGATGCGGCGACCATTAGAGACCTAGCCACCGGGGCCGGTCAGAATCCACCGTCGGGGCTCCCAAAGAACTCCGAGGTGGATTACTTCATCAGAATCTTCACCGAAGAGATGAAGATCTAGCCTGCCGCGCTGAGAAGCTCGATGGCCTTCTCGATGAACAGGTCCTTTCCGTCCACGATGGCAGGAGTCGGAACATCGGCATCGCCGATCACCGGATTCTTCTCCAGCCGAATGCCCTTGATCGTCACGTAATCGGACGTTGGGTACTGTAGCGAGAAGCCCTCGGCAAGGGGTCGAAATACCGAAGCGAGGACGGCACCCGCGGTCCGAGGTCCAACCACCTTCGCTTGCACGCACTCCCGAAGAGCGGCTGCGCAGATTTCACTCGCCGAGGCCGAACCACGATTGATCAGAACGGCGATCTTGCCCGCAAACGGATCGAACGATCGCTTCCGCGTTTTGGCTTTGTTAGGCGCCCAAGCCGCGACTGCGTCCGTCGTGACCTCTTTCCCGGGGTTTGCTTCGGCAAACTGGCTAGCGACTCTCTTGGAGATGAAAGTGCCGTACTCCGTGTTGTCTGGCATCAGCAAAGAGAGCAGGTGGTTGAGGTTGTTCACCAACCCGCCTCCGTTGCTGCGGAGGTCAAGAATGAGGTTCTTCGCCTTCGGAGCAGCCTCCTTGATCAGGTTCTCGATGTTCTCCCGGCTGTACCCCGCGCTGAACGTCCAAATTTTCAGAACAGCGGTGTCGTCGTTCGCCCAGGTCAGGGTCTCTTTGCGAACGGTCGAGAATCGCTTGTACTCAACCTCCACCTGGCGAGTCTCTCCCGCGGCGTTTTTGACCTCGAGCTTTACCTTCTTGCCCTCTTCACCTTCCAGCTCTTCGGGCTTCGTGGGTACCACATCGTCAATCTTCAAAATGACGTCGCCCACCTTTAGACCCGCGGTTTCGGCCGGACTTCCCTCCAGGACTCGACCAACTCGAAGCCCCTCGGTGACCACAGTGGCGTTCACACCCACACCAATGGCAGAGGTCCTATTCCGGTTCGCGGCTTGCCTTGGGGTTTGTAACCGAATATGGCTGAAGCCAAACTCGCGCAGAGCCTCGTTGACCACTCTTGAAAAGTCAGCGACCTGTTCGGCGGCGTCGATCTTTTCCTTGCGCGTCGTGAGGAACTCCTCAAACTTCTTGAAGTCCACTCCCGGAACAAATGCGTTCTCAAAGAGAACGGTCTTCATCGAGGTGAGGACTTTGTCTTTCTGTTCAGGAGTGAGCGCCTGCGCCCGAGCAATCACCGGGAAGGCGGTCAACAACGCCAGTGCAACCGATAGTCGGGCGACTCGAAGGATGGAAGGACGGATGATCATAGCCAATCGAACCTCATTGTAGCGATCTAGGCCCCGGGGGACAAATTTCACCCTGTTTGAGGCCCTCTGGCGGTTCAACGACCAACCTTACAAGAAGTTCGCTTGGCGTCCCCTTTGATTAATCGTCTTGAGTGAACTCAGACGAAATTTCGAGCTTTCGAATGAGATAAGCGCACATGCGCGCTCTCAACCCAACATTTTTCTCTTGGAGCATGATGAGCCGGGTCGATCGATACCTCTGCTTTAACTCGCCAAACAGCTTCAGCACCTGTTTCCCAGACCGCTCCTCCTCCATCGCCATTTGGTCTAGCGCAGCGGCACCCTTCTTCAGCTTCGCGCCGGATCGTTCGAACTCACGGTCTACCGCCGCCAGCGAAGCTGATTTCTTTGGGTCGAACTTGCCTCGAAGAGCCTCGGCAAGAATCTCCTCCACGTCTGCGGGAATGGTGGAGTCAAAGTTACGCCACATCGTGCCGCCCATGGAGACAAGTTCGCCAATGCGATGCGCATCCGCCGCGAATTCGAGCAGCTCCTTTCGGTAGCCCAGAAGGGCCTTTTGTCGTGAAGGCGGCAGCTTGGCAATCTTCCGATCATTAACCTGCTTGAGAGCATCCCCAAAGACGTACTCGGCAAAGGCCATGCCCATCGTTGAATCGCCAAACTTCTTCGTGTAGGCATCAAACCATTTCGATCGCCCCATCGCAACCACTTGCTCCGGGGTTTTGCCCATGTAGTCCTTCTTTTCTACTTGCAACCCTAGGGAGGTTGAGGCGAGTAAACAACCCAAAGCCAAACTAACAAGGGCGCGGAGCCGCATAAGCCCAGTATGCGCTGAACG
>CAZAVC010000295.1:0-3520 GCA_964488265.1 uncultured Fimbriimonas sp. | reverse complement strand
CAGGAAAACGTCTAGGGGGTTGATGCCGTTCGTGTTCGCCAGGAGAACGGCCGGGTTCGCCGCACAAGAAATAACCAACGCCGCCAACTGCCACTTTAGCGGGTCGAACTTGACGCCCGAGTCTTGCTTTGTCGTTTGGCTCAGTCCCAGCAGCACGCCGAGCAGGGCCAAAGCGCCTCCGACAGTGACGTACAGATAAGTCGATTCGTCAATGGAGTTCTTGTATTCCAAGATCCCAAACTGAGCGATCAGTGGCGGGAGGAAGACCGCCAACGCCACCACCATCGCGGGCAAAATGAGGGCAAGTTTCTGGTAGAGGCCCTGTTTCACTTGGGCTTATCCTCCAGATTTCTTTCGCGAGAAGAGGAGGGCAAGCGAACAACTGAAGACAAACCCAACCGCAAGGGCTCCAATGCCATTGACGGCGAGCTTTTTGCTTTCTGGCTCTTCTTCACGGTAAGGAGCTTCAAGCATCACCCACGCAACGTCTTCCACCTGCTCTTCTACCTTCGCCTGCTCAGCCTTTAAGCGGAGTTCTTGGTAAAGCATCGCCTGGACCTGAACCTCTTGCTCGAGTTCGGAAAGCTTGCTCGCTTCCTCGGGAGCTCGATCGATGATGGATTTCACCGCTTCGCGCTGCGTCTCCAGCATCACCTTGGTGGCGTAGAGCGTCGCGATGGTCGGGTCTATCTTCTGGTCGATGTCGGTGACGACATCCTCTGCCTCGGCGAGGCCTTTCTTTCGAACCAGTTCAAGCTCTTGTCGAGCTCGATTGACCTGCGGGGCGTCTCGCCCGAATTCAATTTCAAGAGTGGCTAGAGCGAGAGATTTCTCTTGGTAAAGCTGCTTCCAATAAGCCAGACGGGCATCCGTTGGACCCGAGAACGGTCGGCTAGCGGAATCTCGGACCTGCTTCTCGACTACCTTGAGCTTCGCGTTAAGACCCTGCAGTTCCAGCTCAATATCAGTGAGCGATCGAACCAGACTTTCCGGGTTGCTCCGAAACTTGAGGCCGGATTTCAGGTTTTTCTGTCCGGAGGTCAATCTCGCCTTGGCGAGGCGAAGGGAGACTTCGGCTTTTTCCGCCGCTTCAGAAAAGAGCTTGGCTCGGATGGATTCGCGATTGATCTTAATATCGCGCCGCATCACGGTGGCGGTTTTCAACGCCGCATTTAGAACCTGAAACGCTTTTTCTTTGTTCGGGTGCCGGAAGCTCACCGTGATTCGCGAGGCCCCCTCGTTTCTGTCCACGGCGTACCGCCGCATCAGGTCTTCCTGCGAAATCTTTAGGGGAGCCGCCGCCGATTTTCGAACCGCGTTTGTTTGAAAAAGGCTGGCGATGAGGGAGACGTCCGAACCGTCGTTCAGCTTGATCGGAAACTGAAAGCTCTCCGTTTTGGTGGGAATCTGAAGGGAGAACCGGTGCTGGAACTCTTCTGGCTGCGAAATCCGATACGCGACAATGGCGATGGGAAGAATCAGCATTGGCAAGGCAAACCCAAAGGGGTGCTTCTTCGCCCAGGCGATGATCCGTTCCTTGGACTCGTCAAACAAAGTCTCTGGAGGATACATTGAATCTACTGGGATTGGCTAGCCCTACGCCCTCGGTTCCCAGAACCGGTGGGAAACCCAGAACTACTTCAAGGCGCGTGGGCTCTCGTTCCATTCCCCTTCCCACCGTTCGAGATCTTCTCTGCTGAGACGCTCCGATGCAGGATAAAGGGCTTCCTCGTGTCGAAGAATCGTTTCGACATCCCAGCGTCGCTTCAGAGGTCGAGCCGGAGTTCCCGCCATGATCGAGTACGGGGGAACGCTCTTGGTGACAACAGACCCAGCGGCGATGATACTGCCCCGACCGATCCGGACCCCTCGTAGGATCATCGCGCGACAGCCAATCCAAACATCATCCTCAATGATCACCCCGCGATCGTCTTCGGGTCGCTTTTCATGGACGTCCACCATGAATCGGCCCACTTCAGACGTGTTATGTCCGCCACCGATTAACACCACCTGGGGACCGAACATCACCTTCTTCCCGATCACAATTTCAGACTTCGCCGCCATGAGAATGGGGCGCAGCCCTAGGTGGACGTCTTCTCCGATGGTGATGTTTTCGTAGCTGTACCAGCCGTCTGGGTCAAACGTGCTTCCCTTTCCGAAGGATCGAAACCGACGCCGATCGATCAGAACTCGAAGCCGGCGAAAAACTCTCGATGGGAGTCCTATAAGGAAAAAGAAGAACTTCATGGCGTTATGTCTTGAGCGACACAAGTGAGGGATACCCGAAACATTGTTTCTCGCCGAATTTTGGAGCCGTCTTCTGGTGTGGAACTCGCTGAATTCTCGACTCGTCAAACCACGCTGGTCGACCCATCGCTTGGGACCGGTAAAGACCGGACATTGCGAGAAGAAAACGGTTAACATTTGGAGCCATGCTAGATTCGCCGCAACTCCTTTGGCTGGGCAATATCAAAGTGCCGAGGGGAGACGCAGGCGGAATCTACACGCGATCACTGGTGCAGGCGACCGGCTTCGGTGGTTTCCGATCGCAAACCATTGGTTGGAAAACGGGCGAGTCGGATCCTGGTTACCACTTTATCGAGATCCCCCCACCCACCTCTACCAAAGAGGCTCTGATGGGGTCGGGAATCTTGGAACAGGTTCAAAAGATGGACCTTTCGCAGACCCAAGCGATTGTTTGCTACCACGCGCCCGCGCTGTTGATGCTCAAACTTCGGAAGTTCTGTTCCGAGCGTGGGATCGCTTTCATCGCCATCGTCACCGAATGGTACGACTTTCGACAAACCCATCGAGGGCTGTTGGGCACCTCGTTTTACGACTCCGAGTTTCGAATGATCCTGAACGCCAAGGTCGATGGGCTGATCTGCATCAGTAGTCGTCTGCAGGCCAAATACGCGGGGAGGAGCCCGAAAACCTTCCTCGTACCGCCGCTCATCGATACGGAGTCGGATGGGTTTCGAGACCCGCGCATTCAGAGCGAAGGAGAAGAGATTCGGCTTGTCTACGCGGGATCACCGGGCGGAAAAGAACTTCTGGGCCAGGTGATCGACGCCGTCGCTGAGCTTGGTGAAGAGGGGCTAGCCTTCACGTTCACTTTCGTGGGTTTCAAGGAAGATCGACTCATAGAGACGGGCGCAAAGCCGGAATCTTTGGCGTTCCTGCGAGACCGAATCAATACGCTCGGTCGACTCTCTCACGCGGAGACCTTGGAGGTCGTCAAGTCTTGCGACTACTCCCTCATCGTCCGACCGGATCGAAGGGACATCAACGTGGCGTTCCCCTCGAAACTGCCCGAGTCTTTGGCGCTTGGCACCCCCGCCATCATTACCGACATCAGCGATGTTCGAGCAAGGATCGGCGATCGCAACGCCTCCATCATCCTTGAAGCGTTTGATTCTGCCGCCATAGCGAAGGGGCTTCGGCAGGTCTTAAGCCAGACCAAAGAAGAAAGGTCCGCTATGCGATCGGCAGCACGTTTGGCAGCCGAACAACTATTTTC
>CAZAVC010000294.1:1599-3526 GCA_964488265.1 uncultured Fimbriimonas sp. | reverse complement strand
AAAAAAGGGTCGCCTACTTCGTTTCGCAAGCGACCCTCGAACGGGGTGAAGGACTAGTGAGTTACGACCTTTGGGAGGTCCTTGGCTTGGCTGATCCAGTCTTCGACTTCTTTCTCGGAAGGAACTCGTCGAACAAGGCTCTTTGCCTCGTTAACCTCTTCCATCTTGGCGGTCAGGTTTGCCGCGTTTCGCTGAGCCAACTCAGGCACAGAATCAACGCCGGATGCTTCAAGAAGATCGGCATATTCGGAACCGATTCCTTTGATGCGGGCCAGGTCCGCTCGATTCACCCATTCGAGAACGAGCTTTTCGCTGATCCCAGTCTTTTCTGCCAATTCCTCTCGACCATTCTTAGATGCACCTGCTTCAAGCAACGCCTCTACGGTCTTAACCCCAGCAGCCTCAAACTTTTCGGCATACGCATCGCCGATTCCTTCAATATCACGAATATTCGCCATTGGATTTCCTAAAGCGACGCGAACGTCGCCACGATCAGCCTAGCTGATTCAACGATTTCAGACAACGACTCTTAACGAAAGGTTCCAGCGACCAGAACTTAAATTCGGTACCCTTTTGCACCATGAAGCGTTACGGGCAAGCAATGGAGCGAGAGATCCTGGAACAGAGTTTCAGGCTACAAGAAAACGCCTCTCGGTACTACGAGGAAGCTCTGCAAGCCCTTGAGTCCAAGGCTTCTAGCTTCGACATGGTCCTGCTCGCGGCGCGTGGCTCTTCTGATAACGCGGCCCTTTTCGCCCGCTATCTGTTTGAGGTCCACCTCGGGATTCCCGTCTCTCTGGCGGCTCCAAGTGTGGTCACACGCTTCAATCGATCGGTGAGATACTCGAACTGTCTGGCCATTGGAATTTCGCAGTCGGGCGCGGCTCCGGACGTGGCCGAGGTTCTTTCCGACCTTAAATCGAACGGTCACACAACGATCGCCATTACGAACACCGAAGGCTCTCTGCTGACGCAAATCGCAGACGCGTCCATTCTTTTGGGCGTGGGTAAGGAGGAGAGTGTCGCGGCAACCAAAACTTACACCTCTTCCCAAGTCGCGCTGTATCAGTTGGTACGCGCCCTGTGTGAATCGGTTGGTGGGAATGTGACTCCGCTTCCTGATCCAGAGCTCCCCACCGCCGAGTGGATTGAAACTGCCCGGGCGGCGGCGGAAGAAGTCTCGGGAACGGTTGTGCGTTCCAACCCGGTGTTCTCCCTAGCCCGTGGATACGGCTTTTCAACCGCTTTAGAGACGGCTCTCAAGCTGATGGAGTGCGCACTCATCCCATGTAAGGCTTATTCCAGCGCCGACTTTGAGCACGGTCCCAAGGCTCTTGCCGGACACGGAAGCGCGGCGATCAGCTATGTTGGTGCGATGGACGGTCTTGCTGCGCAAGGGTGCGAGATCCTTCAGGCCCCCGTGGCTCCGCTTTCTGCAGAGCAACAGCCGATAGGGCCCGTTTGGGATGTCATCTTCGGTCAATGGATCGCTCTGGAAACGGCACGAGCGAGAGGCTTAAATCCTGATAAGGCTCGCCACTTGAGCAAGGTCACCGAAACGCTCTAATCCCTTCCTGGGCGCTGATCGGCTCTTTGCAAGAAAGTTGCCCCCGGCCGAACCCTCGGGGGCTATATTGTTTGCTATCGTGCCTCAGTTACGAAAGCTATCTTCCAATTCAATTCCGTCGGGCTTTAAGGTTGCCGCCTTGGTCTGCGCGTTCAGCGTGATGACTACGAGCGCAGTTGCCTCCAGCACCACGCTTTCCTCTATCGAAAACGCTCTTCAAGCGGGTCAGCGACAGTCGATTCGAGACCTCTACAAGCCCGTGGAATACATGGTTCCCATGCGTGATGGTACGAAGCTGTACACCATTGTCTGGATCCCGTTGGCGAAGGCGGGCAAGCACCCCATTCTCATGGAGCGGAC
>CAZAVC010000294.1:0-1589 GCA_964488265.1 uncultured Fimbriimonas sp. | reverse complement strand
ATCCTCGCCTTCCAAGACGTTAGAGGTAAGGGCAAAAGCGAAGGAAAATTTGAGAACGTTCGCCCTCAGCTAAAGCCGGGACAGAAGGGGATCGACGAGTCCACCGACACGTACGACACCGTCGACTTCTTAGTGAACAACGTTTACGAGACCAATGGCAATGTGGGTCTGTGGGGCATTTCGTATCCGGGCTTTTACGCGGGTGCAGGAGCGATCAACAATCACCCGAACCTCAAGGCGGTTAGCCCTCAGGCACCGGTCACCGACTGGTTCCTTGGTGATGACGTCCACCACAACGGCGCGTTCTTCATCCAAGAATCATTCGACTTCATGGCGAACTTCGACATTCCTCGCGGTGGCCAACGTCCGGTGATCGATCGAGGCAATAAATCGGCTTACGACTTCTATCTTGAAACGGGCGCCGTCCGAAACTTTGACGAAAAGCATTACAAGGGCTTGGTCGAGTTCTGGAAGGACATCATGGAAAACGGCACCTACAACGATTTCTGGAAGGACCGTTCCCTGTCTCGTAACTTCAAGAACGTGAACTGCGCGGTTCTCACCGTAGGTGGCTGGTTCGATAAAGAAGACATGTGGGGTGCGCTTAACCTGTACAAGTACGGCGAGCGACAGAACCGTGGTATCGACAACTTCTTGGTGATGGGACCCTGGTCGCACGGTCAGTGGAGCGGCGGAACGGCAGGCAATCTCAACGAGGTTCCGTTCGGTCACCTTACTGGGCGCTACTACCAAACCAACCTCGAGTTCCCATTCTTCGAGCGCTATCTCAACAATAAGGGCGACGTAAAGAAACCCGCCGAGGCCGCAATTTTCGAGACGGGCGCCAACGCGTGGCACGAGTTTGCGATGTGGCCTCCCAAGGGCACCAAGAGCGTTGATCTTTACTTAGATGCAGCGACGGGCAAGGTCGATTTTGCGAAGCCTGGCACCGCCGCAGCCGCAAAGTACGTGAGCGATCCAGCCGCGCCAACTCCCTATCTCGAAGATTGGAAAACGAATCGACGAGCGCCCGGAGACTGGCTCATTCGCGACCAAAAGTGGGGGATCGACCGCAAGGACTCTGCCGTTTTTGTCGGGACGCCGCTTAGCGAGGACAAGCAGTTTGTCGGTGAATTGGAGGTCGATCTTTGGGTGAAGACCACCGGCACCGACGCCGACTTCGTGGTGAAACTCATTGATGTCTTCCCTGCTGACGATGCCACCAAATCGGCTAGCGGAACTCGAACCATGGCCGACTATCATCTGATGGTCCGCAGCGATATCTTCCGGGGCAAGTTCCGAAACTCCTTTGAGAAGCCCGAGCCCTTCAAGCCGGGTCAGCCTACTCGGGTGAAGTTCAAGCTGAACGACATCATGCACACCTTTAAGAAGGGACACCGAATTCTGGTACAGGTGCAAAGCTCGTGGTTCCCGATCGCAGATCGCAACCCGAACGTGTTTACCGATATCTATTCGGCTCCCGATTCTGCTTACAAGGCAGCCGATATCGAAATCTTGACGGGCGGTTCTAGCGCAAGCAAACTCGTCCTCAACGCCTTCCCCAAGATCAAGCCGGGACTCATTCCGAC
>CAZAVC010000293.1:0-3543 GCA_964488265.1 uncultured Fimbriimonas sp. | reverse complement strand
TGGTGAAGAGATGGGCGCTTTCGGTGGGGCTGGATCCCTCGATTAGCCCGCACACGTTGAGGCATAGCTTCGCGACGCACTTGCTCGATGGCGGAGCCGACCTCAAAACGGTTCAGCAGCTGCTGGGACATACCAGCTTGGAAACCACGCAGATCTACACCCACGTGAGCATTCAGAAGCTCAAGGAAGCGGTTGAAAAGGCCCACCCCATGGGCGGGAATAAGTCTGATGAGTCTGCGGAAGGATAAAGCCCGCCGAAGTTGACCGGCAAGTCAAACCCAAGTGCTGGCGCGTCGGAATATCTTGTAATTGATCGGGCGCCGAACGTTGGCGAACACAAAATTGGGCCAGCCCGCCATGAAGTCCAGTTCGTAATCATCCGGTGGGCTGATCAAGACGAGCGGAACACCCTTCGCGATCTCGTGACCCATTTTGGCCATGGCGAAGTTCTCGTAACCCGCAATCTTGTTCGGCTCTTCAAGGGTGGCGAGAAGATCGACAAACATGAGGTCCGCGCCTTCGGAAGCATCCAGTGCCTCTTGCCAAGTTTCGAAACTCGCAAACTCATCGCTAGGGTGAAAACCCTGCTTCGCTTCCGAGACCATCTCAATATCCTTGGTGATCAGGATGAACTTCATGTAACCCTTGGAACCCCCTTTTTGAACCCACGCACAAGGGCGCACACCCGTTGGCACTGAATTCTATCAGAATCGAACGCGGAATGTTTGACTGAGTCGTTCAGACACGCTCGGTTTCCCCGGAACCCTCCTACAATAAAGGAGGTCCATCGAGATCATTTTAAGGGGGCGTGATAAAAAAGGAACTAACTTTTCCCCAATATATGTTCTTACTAGTGATACATCCTCGTTAATCCATCAGTCGTGCATGATAATTAAAGAGGGAAGAGCTCAATTGAGCCCCGACCGATGGAAAGGACCAGAACAGCTATGAACATGATCGAGATTCCAGAATCGCAAGAATCGAGCGTCACCGCGCGTAGCGAACAAGACCTCCGCCGATTCCAAGAAATGATGGGTGATACGAAGCGCCGAGCCTACACCATGGCCCTGCAGCTCACTCGAAACCCTTCGGACGCCGAGGACCTCGTCCAAGACACCTTTGTCAAAGCCTGGCGTGGCTTTGATTCCTACATCCCGGGACGACCATTCCTCAACTGGCTTCTTCGCATCATGCAACGAGCGTATTTGGACTCTCGTCGCCGCGAAAACCCGATCCGGAAGGCCGAATCGCTCAACTCGATGATCTCGCCCTCCGACGGTGAGGTGCAAGAGCTCCCGATCGCCGACAAGGGTCCGAATCCCGACGAAGAGATTCTGTACGGAGAGTTCCGAGATCACCTCTACGCAGCTCTCGACCAGCTCCCCGAGGTTTATCGCTCTGCCATCCAAATGTGCGACATCGATGGCCTCAGCTACAACGAAATCGCCGACATCCAAGATACGACCATCGGCACGGTCCGATCGCGGATCCACCGAGGGCGAAGGTTGCTGCGAGACATTATCTCTAAGAGCGGCTACCAGTTCCCAAGATCGTTCTGATCCTCAGTAGCGAGTCCGTCAGTTCGGCATCCTTTCCGTAACGACCAGAAGCAGCCGCTTCTGGTCGTTTTTGCTTCTCAGCCCATGTTTTCTCGATCCTTGGAATGTTGTGTGACGTTCCGCACACTCTGCGTGTAACGCGGCGCCTTCTTGATTCACCTGTTTGATTCGATACTTCTTTCAACGCAAGGAAATCCGCGTTTTAGGTGGAGAAAGAAGATGAAAACAATTGAGATATCCGACGAGCAAGATCAGAACGCAACTCAGGTTGCGCCTTTTCTAGAGCGAGTATCGAACGTGCTGGCCACTCCGTTCCTGGTGCCCGCAGCGATCCCGGTTGGAGAGCGATTGCCACCGGTTGCAGAATCTCCGCTTGCCCAGGCCTACAACCGTGCCCGCCGCCGAATTCAGACGATCCTTGCTCGAACGATGGGGGCGACCCCAATGATGCGTCGTAACGTGTACGGCTACGTCTTCCAAGAAAACGCCTGCACGGGTTGGGTGGTGATCGAGGGTCCCGGACTCTATCAGGCGGTGCGAACCTATCCGCACGTCCTTGGTCGAGGAGCGATGCGGTTTCACCTGAACGGCCTGTTGGTGAATCAATCGTATCGAATCACCCATGTGTCCGACCTAGGACACTGGCACTCAATCAAGATCTTCGTGGAGGACGGCATGACCGACTTGAAGGTCCCGAACCTGCTTTCCTATCAAAGCAAGCAGTAAGTCTCCTTATGAGGTTCCTACTTTCTAGAAACGTAGACGGCCCGATGGGCGTAATCCACAATCAACTCTCGGTCGGCAAAAAGTCCGCTGCCGATGTTTCCTGGCTCGTGTCGACCGTTGCGCGAAGCGCGCGTGGTCGGATCGATACCAACGGATTTGAGTTCGATGGTTTCCGTATCAAATCGAACGCCCTTGATTCTTGATTTCTTGCCCTTGCGCATTCCGCCAACTCCACCCACCCAGCCCGACTCTTCTAAGGGCATGGATTTCTCCTCGGCGAGAGATTCGGGGAGGGACATGGACTCGTTAGCTCCGGTGTCTAGGAGCATCGAATGCTCCATTTCTGCACCCGATTCGAGAATGATCGTGGCGCGCACAAACGGACGTCGCCCCCGGATGTCTATCGGCAAGCGGGCGTACTTGGAAAGGTTTGGCTCCCAGTTGATGGGTAGATGACCGAGCTCCTTAGTCTTGTAGTCAATTCGAACGATGCGGTCGACGAAGTAGTCGTATCCGAGAATCCCGTCGATTCGGGTTGCCATGAGTTTGCCGATTCCACCGATGGGTGTTCCTATGGCCGGAACAGAGATTTTCTCCTTCATCAGGTCTAAGGTGACGGACTCAATTCGCTTCGTTGTCACCGTACCACCCGTTCCAATCGCCTCCAGTTCGCCGACAACTTTCAGCCCAAGGGAGTCAATGAACGAGTCGTCGACAACCGTCATTCCGGCTCCGGTATCGACAATGAACCTCAGCGATGCGGGAGCGGCGTTCTCCTTTAAGTTCTGGGTGTTAATGGTGGCGATGGGCAAAGATCGCACCAACTCAATTCCAACCGTTCGGTTCTGCGGTCCCGCCCCTAGACCTAGAACGAATGCAACGAGTGGGGCGATCATTCTTTAACCTTACGATGAAATGGCTTCGATTCATGGCCAAAACAGTCCTAAGACCCATTCAGCGACCGAATCTAGCGGAGCCCTTTCCCTTCAAATCGGTCTTTCAGCCGTTGTTCAATGCTCGCAGAAGCGCGGAGAGCCCCGTAAGCAAGCTTGCCCATCGGCGACCCATCGCAATAAACGTGGCGAACCCCCTGGATGGTTCGTTGAGGTTTCCAACGACGCTTGTAGGGTTCATCCCCCCGCAAGAAGTCGAAAGTGGTTTTGTGTTCTTCGATCGCTCGGCGAATGATCGCCGCTACGAGGGCGGTGCCGGGCGAAAGCGCTTTCGCATCCGGATCAACACCCGATTGATAGAAGTG
>CAZAVC010000292.1:0-3543 GCA_964488265.1 uncultured Fimbriimonas sp. | reverse complement strand
GACCAAACCACTGTAGGCCAAACCGAGGGAGACCATTCCTGACAGTATCTCACCGGAACCGTGCTAGGAGAACGGTCTCAATGATGGCTGATAGATAAAAGTTGTCACGGATTCGTGTGTTGACATTGTTCAAATGGGGCAGTTGATCCCGGAATCGAGGTACAAGCTCAAGAAAAATTGAGCAATTTTCTTGCGTCTGAAATTAAAATGCAGCAAACATCCTTCTGCAATATATCAGTCGCTCATGATTATTCACAATTTTTGCGGAAATTATGCGCTTTCTGGCACCTTTTTGGTACCAAAAGCCGAGATTAGAGTTAGAGTAAACATGTTCAAGGCGAAACGCTTCAGTTTTGAACATGTTTAACAACTTGTTTTACGTTAAGCGTAAGGTTACAGAATGAACACAGTCATTGAAGTCCGCAACGGAGGGGATTCGCATATGACTGCACGACTCGTTAGCGCACTCGGGTTCTCAGGACTCAAAATGCATCTCGCAGGTACGTGTGGTTGCTCACAAGGGACATCGGCCAACCCCTGTATGGAAGTTGAAAAGGAGCTCAGCCGAAACGGAACAGTTCTGAGTAAGCACTGCTCCGTAAACACTATGGAGGGACTCCTCCACCTTGGTGAAGCCAGCGGGGCAGATCTTATCATCACGACCATGCCCGATCCCGCAACTGAACTCGACCGGATGCGATTAGCCAAGTTGGTTCACCAAGCAGGCCGATCGGTGCTTGTCACTCGGAGCGAGGCACCCGAGCAAACGTTTCTAGAGTTGACCCTCGCGGTACGGCACTCTCCCTACGCGCATCGCTGCGTTCGCTCCTTGCTGCGCATGCAGTCCAGAGGGTTGAAGCGCATCAATTTGGTCTCCTCGTTCGAACCAAGGTCGGTTCGAGAACCGGGCGAATCGGTGTCTCCCAAAGACGGGCGACTTTCGGAGAGGACGCTGCTGGAACTCAACAGCAGTCTCGCCGAGATGATTCAGGCCTACGGTTACAACTGCGACAGCCGAGTGGTGGTGGCTCCTTTTGAAGACGCCATTCGCACCATGGGCAGACGCCTTTCTTCCGACATCATCGCGGTGGCAAGTCACGAGAAATCTCACATCGACTGGAACGATCCCGTTTTTCGAGCGATGATCGATCTCGGTAAGCCGATGCTCTTCTTGAAACCCTGATTCGTCAACGATCAGCCATTTTTCATCAGGGTAAGTCCAAGCCAAAAGGGTGCATCTGAGCTCCCAACAATCAAAAAAAGCCCGCTCTCTTCCCCGAGGCGGGCTTCATTTTTTTGTGGAAGAAGGTTCCTTACTCTTCGTCTTCTCGCTGCTCGCGAATCACGCAAGTAACCATCGACTGCTCGCCGAGTTTGCTTGTATTAAGGTGAATCACTACGGCGACCTCCGAACCATCGGCCTTGATGGCCGGGGTGCCGTAGTGTTCGCCCATCCGCCTTCGTGTGGGATGAGCCATGTACTCCTTTCGATGAGCATCATGATCTTGGTGATACCGATCAGGTATCAGTCTTCGCACATGCATTCCTGAGAACTTAACAGTGGGGTAGCCGAATAGCGTTTCGCATTGCTTATTGGCAAAACGGATAAAACCTTCGGAATCCACGAGCAAAATTGCATCGGGTGCACTCTGCAAAAGAGCCTCAAAAAAGTGAGCGCCGGTTTCCAGTTCGTGAACTTTCTCCGACTGCTTCTCAATCTCGGCAATGAGCTGGGCATTCTGCGCTTTGAGTTGATCAACGGCTTGTTGAGCCCGTGATCGGAGGAATTTAGCCACCAACTCGGTGCGGTTATAGGGGCCCAATTTACCTCTAATTCGCCCCCAGTACGTCCCAACAGTAGCGAAACTTATCCCCAGTTGTGTTGCAATGGCTTGGTCGGTTAATCCCTTGGAAGCCATGACGAGAATCTGTCTTTCTCGATCGCTTAATCTTGCATGCTGATGTGTTGTTGAAACGGAGGCTTCTTCCATAGGGTTATCCCTCTTTTTTATTTTATCAACATATCGACAAAGAACAATACGTCCTGGAAGAATTCGTGCAGTCTGCCATGGACATTTTTTAAGGGACAGGAAACCGCCTACTTTTCGGCAGGTCATGTTTATCCCAATCTATTCTCATAGCCCTCCCGGCTCTGTTTCTGAACTTCACCGAACGAAAGAATGACCCGGGGGTTCTTGGCAAGAGGAAATTTATGAAAGCACTCATCGGAATCGACGAAGCCGGCCATTACAAATCGGGCCTTTGCCTGTTAGGTCGAATGCGGTTCGGCCTCACCGAATGCACGGTTGAGCATGTGCTCACCCCCCTCCCCGTTCTCGGACCGCCTCACCTTATCGACCCCGTGGCCTCGCAGGCTTACATCTCCGCCGCGGAAACCTCTGGGCGAGCGATCTTGGATCTTGCCTACGACGAAGCTTGCATCCGGGACATGCGATGCAAGAAGCGATTGACCGCAGGCAACCCGGCGGCGCAATTGGTGAACGATGCCGCCGAGCTGAATGTCGATCTGGTGGCGGTCACGGCAACACACAACGGCCGATGGGCGACAGGATTCACAGGCAGCGTTTCAAGAGGCCTCGCCATTTCATCGCCGTGCAGCGTTCTAGTTGGCAAAGGGGAACTGGATCCCGGCAAGCCGGTTCGAGCCGTCTTCGCCATGGACCATTCGGATTATTCCGAGGCATGCTTGAAGGAGTTGATCCGCCTAAAACCCACCGGGCTGAGCCATGTCGAGATCGTCACCGCGTTCCACATGAACGATAGCGAGGCAAAGCTCTTGCACCGGGTGGCTCCTGGAATTGAGGAGAAAGCGCTCTTTAAGATTCTTGAAGAGAAGGCCGAAAAGGCGGCCGACGTCTTTGCCGAGGCGGGCATCTCTTCGAGCTGGACCGTGGTAAAGGGCAATCCGAACGACGTACTCCGCCAGGCTATGCAGAACACCCACGCCGATCTCATGATCGTGGGCGCGCAGGGCAAGGGCTTTGTCGAGCGACTCATGCTCGGTTCGGTCTCTCTGCACCAAGTGGTCTGCGAGCCGTACCCGGTCTTGATTCTGAGACCCAAGAAGTAAGTTTCCCAGCAGGAGAATGAGCGAGCGCTCTTCAGAGGCGCAAAAACAACGAGCAACTCACCACGGTGAGGTTAGGCCGGGGGAAAGCCCCGGCCCTTTTTTTTACCGCTTGAGCACGCCTTGCGTTTCCAATTCCTGCAACCGACGATGGAGTGAATCATCGCCCCTGATGATTTCGATGATGAGCCCTTGAGAGTCGACCATGACGCCATGCTCTTCCGGAATCATGAACACAGGCTGTTCATAGTGGAACAGGCGCAGTTCTTTGGCCTTAGTCTTGAGTTTGTAGACCTTAAGGAGCGTCCAATCGCGAGGCATCTGTTCAGAGTCGTATCGCTCTCCAACCCGAGCGAAGTCGACGCCGATGGTTTTATGCTGCAACCATAGGATCGCGATGTACCCAAATGGAGCGATAACGAGCAGAAGAACAATGACCGCCGCCACACGTCCCC
>CAZAVC010000291.1:0-3561 GCA_964488265.1 uncultured Fimbriimonas sp. | reverse complement strand
GTCGTGTCAATGGAAGCCGGAGAAGACCGGGTCGTTCTTGATTGCCACCTCGTTCGACCAAGTCATGTCGGTTGCTCCGGTGCGCGACATCAAGTCGGGAAAGCAGTTCTTGCGTGTGGCGCGGACCGAGAAGGATGCCAGGCAACCTACGCTCGGATTTGACCGGGTTCTTGGGCATGGACTGGAAATTGTCCCGCTCACCGATCCGGTGCTTGGCGCCAACGAAGGCACCTCGTTTCGGGTGAAGCTCCTGTACAAGGGTAAGCCGCTGAGTGATAACAAGGTGGCATTTATCCCTCGCGGGACGGTGCTAGAAGGTGACCTCGATCCACGGTTTGAGTCACTCACCGGTAGCGACGGGTCGGTAACGATGCCGTTGAGTGTCCCCGGGGAAGTGCTCGTGGTCGCTCACGTGCATGATCGGGAGGCAAGGGGCGAAGGCTATCAATCGATCGGCTACAGCGCGACGCTGCACCTTTGGGTCGCCGCCAAGTAACGCCTAGTTCCGAACCGCTACAAATCGAAGCCGAACGTAATCGGCAATCCACTGACCCTCTTCGTCCCGCAATGCGGGGGCGAGGAGGGCGGTGATCTTGTCCAACAATTCAGCCTGTGCCTGAATCGGTTGGTCGCTGAGATAAGGAACCGCAAAGGTTTCTAGCCAGCCGCGCATCCCAGTCGGCAGAGGCGTGGGTCGTGGGAAGTGCCACAGCTGCTCAACGGTAAAGCCTGCCTTCTCAAGTCTTTTTCGATACACGGCTGGAGGGGGGAAGTACCAGGGGCACCGTTCAACGGATGGAAGGCCAGCTCGGTCTAACTCGGCGTGGATGGCGGTCATGATGGCGGCGACATTCCCGAGTCCGCCAAACTCCGCGACAAACACTCCACCCGGTTTCAGAGCTCCGGCAACGGATTTCAAAACCTCGTCAGGGCGTGTTAGCCAGTGCAGCGTGGCGTTGCTAAAAACAAAGTCGACAGGGCTAGCCACCGAAAAAGAATGGCCGTCGGCCACCTCGGCCTTCACCCCCAAGGCAAGCGTCTTTTCGACCATGCTCGGCGAGGCGTCCAGACCCAAGATATCCGCCCCGAGTTCTTGCAGTCTCAGGGTGAGAACACCGTCCCCACACCCTAGATCGATCCCGGTTAAGCCTTGAAGCGAACCGTTTAGGCGATCTAAGAGCAGATCCACAACGGCATTGCCGTAAGTGCTCACAAACCGAGCGTTCTTGTCGTAATCGGCTGGGTTCCAGTCGTGCGGTTGAGACATTAGGAGCGCACGTTTCTCCATCCGTCGATGGCGTCCCAGTTCAGGCTTGGACCGCTGGGACCGGTTGCAGAAGCCTTGGAAGTCACTGCCGCCGATTCTGCGAGAGCAATGAGCTCCGGAAGATGGTCCTGCACCGTGGGCTGCCATTCGCCAAACTTCCGACCGAGGAATCCGGTGTCCATCGCTCCGGCTTGAAATTCGGAATCGGCGATGACGTCCAAAACGAAAGCGGTGTTGGTCTTCACCCCGAGGATGTGCAGATCCTTGAGAGCCTCTCGAAGGCGAGCAATCGCGGTGGCACGGTCTGGACCCGTCGCGATCACCTTTGCAAGGAGGCTGTCGTAAAAGCGACTGACTTCGGATCCTGCCCGAAAACCTGTGTCAACTCGAACGCCTGGATGACGGGGCTCCACCCATGCCTTGATGGGACCAATGCTCGGCAAGAAGCCCTTAGCCGGATCCTCTGCGATGATGCGAGCTTCCACCGACCAACCTTTGATCGCCTTGCGAGAGCCCGACATCAACTCTTCTGGCAGTTCCAGAGGTTTGCCCTCGGCAATCTCAATCTGGAGTCGAACCAGGTCGAGCCCAACGATTTCTTCCGTGACTGGGTGCTCCACCTGGAGTCGAGCGTTGACCTCTAGGAAGTAGAACTTGCCCTCGGCTTCATCGACCATGAACTCCATGGTTCCCGCGCCGGAATATCCCGCCCCTTTGGCGAGTCGAATGGCACACTCGCGCATGGATTCCCACATCTCGGGATTGGCGGAGAGATACGGCGACGGTGCCTCTTCAATAACCTTTTGGTGGCGTCGCTGAAGCGAGCATTCCCGCTCAAAAAGAACCGCCACGTTGCCATGGGTATCGGCGAGAAGTTGGAGCTCAATGTGCCGGGGACGCTCGACGAGTTTCTCGACCATCATCGCATCGTCGCCGAACCCTTTCAGAGCTTCATCGGCGGCGAGCGCACACTCTTCCCTGAAGAGCGCCGGGTCACGAACCACCCGCATCCCTCGACCTCCACCGCCTGCGGATGCCTTGAGCATCACCGGAAATCCGATCTTCTGCGCCTCGGCAAAGAGCAGATCAGCGTTGGCACCGGGCTGGAAGAACCCGGGCGTGATGGGTACGTTGTTCTCGACGGCTAAATTCTTCGCGTCGATCTTGGAACCCAACTTGCGCATGGCGGAAGCACTTGGACCGATGAAAATGATCCCCGCCTTAGCACAGGCTTCTGCAAAAGAGTCACGCTCGCTGAGGAAGCCGTAACCGGGGTGAATCGCGTCGGCTCCTGTTTGCTTGGCGGCGGCAAGAATCTTTTCTGCGTCCAAGTAACTCGCGCTCGGCTCGGAGGCTCCCAAATGCACGGTTTCGTCTGCCAGCAGCGTGTGCATAGAGTTCGCGTCCGCATCGGAGTAGACGGCAACGGTTCCTATGCCCATCGCTCGACACGTTCGGATGATCCGCACCGCGATCTCGCCACGATTGGCGATCAATACTTTTCGGATTTGCTTCATGCGGTCTCTCCGGAGGGTCGGAACAAGGGGACGGGGGGAGCTTCGGAAACGTACGCGGCGGCTCGTTTGGAAAGAAAGGCGTCAATGCCTTCCTTCGCCTCCGCTCCGGAACGAACCGTGGCGAGTCGAGTAGCGGCGTCTTCTCCGGATACGGGCGGGTCTAGGGCGAGTTGTTTCGCGCTGGAAACGGCGTTCGGGCCGGATGACAGCACCGACTTCACGATCCGTCCAAGTTTCTTCTCCAGGTCCTCGTGGCTACCATGTTCGGAAGCGAGCCCAATTCGGTAAGCGTCGGAGGCGTCGAAAATCTCTCCTGAGCCGAAGTACCGGCGAGCATGCCCGAGGCCGATCCGTTTCATCACGAACGGTCCGATGGTTGCGGGGATGAGCCCGAGCTTGACCTCGCTGAAGCTAAAGAGCGTTCCGTCGAGAGCGAGCGAGCAATCGACCGCTGCCGCCAGTCCGCAACCTCCGCCAAAGCAGTGACCTTGAACGACGGCAATGGTAAAGGCCCGGGTCTCGGAAATCGTCTTGAATAGGTTGGAGAGCCCGGTCGCGTCGCGGACATTCTCTTCGAACGTATAGCCCGCCGCTCGGCGCATCCATTCAAGGTCGCCCCCGGCACAGAAAGAGGTCCCTTCACCCCGAAGAATCACAACGCGATCTTCATTCTGCAGCGTGGCGAAGGCGTCCGTGAGCCGCGCGATCAACTCGTCGTTGAACGCGTTACGAACCTCCGGACGGTTCAACGTGATGTGGACCAGCGGGCCTTCTCGC
>CAZAVC010000290.1:0-3588 GCA_964488265.1 uncultured Fimbriimonas sp. | reverse complement strand
GGTCTAGGCCGACCAAGTTCACCCCTTCTAGCAACAAAGACACCATGCTTTGATCGATCTTGAGTCGAACCGCCAGTCTTCGAAGCTCCGTTTCAAGAAGTTCACATGAATAGAGATCTAGGTCGATGATTGCGGCTTGAAGCGCCTGGGTTTCGGCCTCTTCAACAAGAAGCTTGGCGAGTGCGGAGGTATCGATGTAGGCTCGGCGATTCACCGGCGATCGTCTCGCAGGTCGTTGAGAGTGTCCTCAGTGCTTTGATCCCGCCTTACGGGGTTGATTGTCTGCAGGGCGTTTCGGTTTGTGGCAGGCTTGCTCACCTGCAAACCGTTGATCGCGCGCAGGGTGGGTTCGACCAAAGAGATGCTCCACTTTTCGATCCCCCGCTCGGTGATGATGACGGGTTCGTCGGCGCTCACCGAATCGAGTATTTCGGCGGTGCGATGGTTTAGGTCTCTTTTGGTTGCGCGCATCTATTCTTAATTGTAAGACATTTGTCAGACATTTCCAAAGATGGTTCTTTGTTTTTCGGGGGATTACTAGGCCCGGGGGGCCGTAGTGAGAGCTCTTTGGGCTTCGGAGTATCTTGTCGGTCCGTCCGGACCTTTAGGGTTTCTGGGCTACGCACCCAGACCTTGCGGTCTGGGCTAACAGTCTTGTCGGTCCTCCGGACCTCTCGGAGTATTCGCCGGAGCATCGATTAAGGGTCGGCTGATACAATTCGCTTCCCCGATCTCTCGGGAAGGGGAATGTTGTCCGAATCCTTCTCTAAGCAACCCCGACGCACTCAACGATTCGAAAGTCGAAGAGGCGAGGGTATCGAACCACCGATCCCCACTTCCCGCGACCCAGTAAAGCCCCTCGCGACGGATTCCCCGCGCATCTTTCATAATGAAGCGATATGGCAGGCCACTCCAAATGGAAGAACATCCGAATCCGCAAGGGCAAGCAAGATGCGATTCGCGGAAAGATGTTCACCAAGCTCAGTCGCGAGATCATTGTTGCTGCGCGCAGCGGCGGTGGCGACCCCGGTATGAACCCGCGACTCCGCGTGGCGATTGAAAAGGCGAAAGAAGCTTCCGTACCCAAGGAGAACATCGACCGAGCCATCAAGCGTGGTACGGGTGAAATTGAAGGTGCCGCTTACGAAGAAATCGTTTACGAAGGCTACGGTCCCGGTGGATCGGCTCTGATTCTAGAGTGCTATTCGGAAAACCGCAACCGCACCGTTTCGGAAGTTCGACACGCCTTCAACAAGAACGGCGGCAACATGGCCGAAAACGGATCGGTGAGTTGGCAGTTCAAGCACGTCGGTCAAATTCAGCTTGCCAAAGACGGCATCGATGAAGACGAACTGACCCTTGCCGCGCTAGAAGCGGGCGCAGAAGACGTCCAAGCCGAAGATGAAGGCTTCACCGTTCTCACCTCTCGCGAAGATCTGCACAAGGTGAACGATGGTCTCATCGCCGCCGGATACAAGCCTGCCGAAGCAAATTTGACCTATTTGGCAACCAACAAAGCCAACCCATCCATGGACGACATGCGCAAGCTGCTGAAGCTCATGGACGCACTGGATGAACTCGACGACGTTCAAGAAACGTACGTGAACGTCGATATCCCCGAGGAGCTGTACGACGAGGATTGAGCGCTCGGAATCGGGTTCCGTTCGCAACGCTGTTCCTGATCGTCGCTAATTTAGCGGCGGCGATCGGGACGTTTCTGAACCCGAATCTGCTAGACAACTACGGATTCTCGCCTTCTCAGGGCATGCCGCAGGGAGCGATCACGGCGCTCACCGGGCTTTTCCTTCACGGTTCAACCCTTCACCTGCTCGGGAACCTCATCTTCCTTGCCGCAGTTGGCGCAGCGGTCGAGCTTGCCACGGGCTCTTGGCGATTAATGGCCGTTTTCTTGGTTTCTGGGCTGTGCGGTGTGGTCGCTTACGGCGTGGGGGCTCGCAACGCCACCGAAGCGGTTCCCTTGGTGGGAGCATCGGGTTGTATCTCTGGATGCGTGGCGTACTACGCGGCTAGATACACCCACTTGCGGGTGCCGATCGCCCCGAGTCGAGCACTGAGCGTTGCGATGGTCACGGGCGTCTGGCTGGTGTTGCAGATTGTCGGCGCGTTTGTGAGGGTGGGCGAAACCGTGCCGGGAATCGCATTCCTCGCGCACCTGGGTGGCTTTGTGGGCGGGCTGGTGCTAACGTTTCTTTTTCGTGCGCCCGACCTGCGAGAAAAGTCTTTGGGTCACGAGGTGCTGGACGCCATGAACGATCGCGGACCGGGGGCGCTTATCGCCGCCGCCAACGACCACTTGGTGAGACACCCCGACGACGTAGCCACCCTTTCCAAACTTGCCGAAGCCTACAAAGATCTGGGCGACATCGACGGTGAGCGCAAAGTTCTGTTGCGATTGCTCCCCTTGGAGAGTGCAGAGAAGAGCGTGGAGCGTTTGGAGCGCCTCTCCGAGCCAGACCTCATTCGACCCATTCCGGTGGTGCGCCGTATTCAGTTCGCAGAGACCATTGCCGAAGAGGGTGGCTCGGTGGCTAAGAAGCTGTTGGAGTCTTGCCTGGCGGTGAAGAACGATCCTCATCGCCCCGATGCGCTGGCGGCTCTCGTAGAACTGGTCAGCGCGGAAGATCCGGGTGCAGGCGGTGCCTACGCCTCGTTGTTAAAGAAGGAGTATCCGCTGCACGATGTCACCAAACGGTTGGAGGCAAAGGGGCTTCTATGAGCGTTCTTAAGCGACTGAATGAACAAAGGCCAGACATTCTGGCGGGAATTTTGGTGCGCTTCATTCGCCTGATCTCGTCCACCATGCGCGTTCAGACGGTGGGACAAGAGAAGTATCCGTCGTTTGAAAAGTGCCTGCTTTGCGGCTGGCATGGAAAGTCTTTCGTCTTTGCCAATCGGTTCCGGGGCAAGGGTTACTGGGTGATCATTTCCAACTCCAACGACGGAGACATGCAGAACCATATCTTCACCCAACTGGGCTATCAGAGCATTCGCGGCAGCACGGGTCGCGGAGGGGCTCGGGTGGCGATGCAGGGGGTGAAGGTGCTTCGGGAAGGCGGCACCATGGCAATGACTCCCGATGGTCCCCGCGGACCCTCTGGCGAGGTTCAGGGCGGTGTGATGCTCATGGCGCAGCGGTCGGGCTCTCGATTGATCCCGGTGGGCGTTGCCGCGAAACCCTGTAAGCGTTTTCGCAGTTGGGATAGATATATGATCCCCTTGCCATTTTCGAAGGGCGTGATCGTTTTTGGCGATGCGTTCGAGGTGCCGCTCGGCGCCAGCGACGAGCAGGTGGAGCAGATTCGGTTGGAGTTCCAGCGGGCCATCCACGCGTGCGATATTGAGGCGGAGCGGCTAGCGGGCCACTCGTTGGAATCGTTGCCGCTGCCTCCTGCGGCGCGGTTGTAGTCGGTGGGCTAGAGGGGTTGGTCCACCGCACCACTTAGAAGGTTTGTAGAGAACTTAAAGGAGAGTTGACCCGTTCAATTCCCCTCCACGGAGGGGAATTATGAGTATCGGCTTTAGACACATCCCGTCCGTTTTCGAGCTTTCCCGGACCCCTCACCCATC
>CAZAVC010000289.1:0-3595 GCA_964488265.1 uncultured Fimbriimonas sp. | reverse complement strand
CTCAGACGTTCAAGCCTTCTTCCGCAAGTGGCTGGTGACGCTTGATGACGATCAAGAGGCGAACGGCAACTATCCCAAGGTCTCGCCCGTTATCTGGGGTCTGGACGATGGCGGTCCGGCTTGGGGCGATGCGGGTGTGATCTGCCCGACGACGGTTTACGAAGTCTATGGCGACAAGACCGTTCTGGAACGGCACTATCCCAACATGGTCCGCTTTGTGGAGTTCTGCCGAGGACGCCAAAACGCCGATCTCCTTCCGCCCGAGAAATTCCACTGCTTCGGTGACTGGCTCAGCATCAACGTAGACACGCCGAACGATGTGATTGCTCAGGCCTACTTTGCCTACAGCACGGGGCTCGTCGCCCAAGCCGCCGAGGAACTCGGTAAGAAGGAAGACGCTGCTAAGTACTCGGCCCTGCGAGACAAGGCCGCTGCCGCCTTCCGAAAGGCTTACGTCTCTGCCGATGGGCAAGTGAAGGGGAACACGCAGTGCTCCTATGTGCTCGCCCTCGCCTTCGACCTCGTGGAGGGTGACCTTGCCAAGAAAGTCGCAGATCGCTTGGTGAAGGATATCGAGAGCCGAAAGTGGCACCTCAGCACCGGGTTTGTCGGCACTCGAGACCTCATGCACGTGCTGTCTAAGATCGGCCGAAACGACGTTGCCTACCGATTGCTCCACAACACCACCTTCCCAAGCTGGGGATTCAGCATCGTCAACGGTGCAACCTCCATTTGGGAGCGATGGGACGGCTGGACTCCCGAGAAGGGCTTCCAAGACCCGGGCATGAACTCGTTCGCTCACTACGCTTACGGCGCGGTGGTCGGCTGGATGTTTAAGACGGTGGGCGGCATCAGCCCGATGGAGCCGGGTTATGGAATGGTGAAGATCGCACCCGTGCCCGATCCTAACCTATCCTTCGCCAAGACCTCGTACAAGTCGGTCCGAGGCATGATCCGAACCCACTGGAAGCGGGTTGGCCAGGGCTACGAGCTAGAGGTCGTTGTCCCGCCGAACGTGAACGCCGAGGTCCATGTGCCTCTCGCCGATGGCGGAACTCGGAAGGAAATCGTCGGTTCCGGTACCTGGAACTTCAAGGGCTGACAACGCAAGCTGCTCCCGGCTAGACAATCGGTCTAGCTGGGAACGTGTCCGAATGAAGTAGTAAGTGGCTCCCAGCAACATCTTTATCACAAATCTCTGATGGCCAGAATTGTCTTGTCTACGATCATAATGATCTCAAAGAAGGGAAGCTTTCTGTATCAGAAGCAAAAAAAGCATGTAAGTCGGAAATGCCTTTCCGTTATCAACGCTGAGAAAGATAAGGAAGGGTGCTTTTCGAGACCAACACGTTCTCAAAGCCTCGGAAGACTAAGAATTCCCGAAGAGATTTAGCAGTGCGATCGCTGTTATTCATCGGTCCAAGCTTGATTTCACGTAGAGGAAGGTTCGGGGTACCTACAATCTTGTAAAAAGGAGTCACAGGGAATCCTCGATAGTCGATTTGATTTTCTTTTGGCTCCGAAATAATTAGGCGAAACTCGCTTTCCTCAACAAAGGCACGGTGTTTTATAGAAAGACAAACTAGTCCTACAAGAGGAACGAGTATTTGATCTAGCGGGCTATTATCTAGTGGGTACCGAACGTCAACGAATTCCAGAGCTTGTAAGATTACCGATTCAAGAAAATCGCTCATCGCTTGAATCGCAAGTTCATCTCCGGGGTCGAGGTAAATGACAGGAGTAAAAATGCCTTCAATAGACGGAGAATGTAGTGCACTTGCATTGAAGGAGAGGCAAATTCCTTTCCCATCTTCACCATAAGCTCTCCACTGATTAAGGTCGTCCTCTTTTGCCGAGAAGCTTGCACAGAAAAGTGGAGCGTCCGACGACTTTTCCAACGCAGACTTCAAGAGTGGTAGGAACTTCTCTCCAGTAAAACTTGCGGAAGAAGCTCTATCCTCCTCTAGATGATTTAGCGCTGAGTTGAAGAGATCTTTTCCGATTCTGAATTCTTCAATGTCATTTAAATGGGTGTACGCCGTCGCCCAAAGTTCAGAAAAGGGAGCACGAGCGTGGAGTATTGCTTCAGCTGATCGACAGTTTGTATATTGGTGTACGTATGGTACGCTCTTGTATGGCTCAAGGTTGAATTTTTTAGCAAATTCGTTATGCAGCGACTGGGATGCCGTTGCAAGCAGACCTTGGGCAACGAGTACCGCATCTTGTTCAGAATAAAAGGGTCGGCTCAATTATTCCCCGACACATCTGTTCTGAAAAGTAATAGGCCGACGTTGCTCGCATCCTCTCCGAGTCTCGCTCTGACAATCTCCCAAAGCGATTTGTATAAGTCGGCTATGCTCCCTGATTCTGCGACTTGAAACTGTCTGAGTTTAACCGTACCCATGAGCTTGCTGTTTTCAATCTTCATATCTACGTTATCGGGTTCGATATCGAAGTGTGCTGCTATAGCGGCTCTGAGATCGTAAAGTTGAGCTTCGTCAATCATTAGTCGGGCCTGCGTCTGGTTTAAGTGTATTCGATTTCCTCTGATTAACCCCCTCAAACGTCATTTTCACGGGACGAATCGTCCCGTCTTCCTCAAAGATCAACCGATCGATACACGTCACCCGGTGATTCGCGTGAGTCTCTTCCAAAGGCCGACGGTGATAGCAAATGTAGTGCTCGTCCGTGCCAGGAATGGTGAGCACCGAATGGTGCCCCGCTCCCTTGGCGACCTCCAGATCGGTCCCCAGAATCGCCCCTACCCGCTCGAACGGTCCCAGAGGAGAATCGGCAAGCGCGTACGCCACGCCATAGCTGGAATCGGTCCATCCGCCCTCCGACCACATGAACACGTAAACCCCATTCCGTTTCACCATAAACGGACCCTCGACATAGTTCTCCGGTGTGATCTCGAGAAAGTCACCCTCGGTAGTGATCATGTCTGCCCCAAGGCGAACCACCACCGCGTGTTTCCAGCCCCCGTAGTACAGGTAAGCCTGACCGTCGTCATCGACAAAAGCATGCGCGTCGATGGGCTGCGCCCCGTGGTGATACTCGGCAATGAGCGGCTTCCCGAGGGCGTCTTGGAATGGACCAGCGGGATCATCCGCAACCGCCACGCCGATTCCAGCGCCGTCTCCGGCGCTGAAATACATGTAATACCGACCGTCCCGTTCCGCAACAGACGGAGCCCACGCCGCCCGATTGGTCGACCAAGGCACGTCCGCAAAATCCAACACCTTTCCGTGAGCGGTCCAATCTGTGAGGTCAGAAGAAGAGAACACTTCAAAGTAGGTTTGCTCCTCGTAAGCGGCGGATGTCGTGGGATAGATGTAGTAGCGACCCTTGAAGAGATGCAGTTCGGGGTCGGCATACCAGCCGAGGAAAACCGGATTACCGGAGAGCTTGGTCGTTGAATCACCGCTCATGAGCGCCTACAACGTTACCGGTTTCGGGTCCGATTGCTGCCTCTACAAAGGCGGCGACGAAGAGCAGAAGAAAAAAGAGAACTATAGAAAAACATTATATAAAGGACAAGTTCATATAATAAATCTAAAATAAATAAGTTATAAAAAAAGAACTTATACCTACC
>CAZAVC010000288.1:0-3605 GCA_964488265.1 uncultured Fimbriimonas sp. | reverse complement strand
GGTAGACTAGAGCCTTGATGGCAGAGTTGTTGCTTGAGCTTGGTTGCGAGGAATTGCCCGCATCGTTCGTTGAAAAAGCGGTCAACGATCTGGCAAAGGCAGTGTCCGACGGACTTCAACCGTTGGGCGTGCTGAACTCTGCCGCCGAGGTGTACGGCACTCCCCGACGCCTCATCGTCGCGTTCTCCGACGTCTCCGAGCAACTCCCTGACAAGAAGGAGACTGTTCGAGGTCCGAGCGCGAAGGTGTGCTTCGATGCCGATGGCAACCCCACCCAGGCGCTTCTGGGATTCTGCCGCAAGAACGGCATCGATCCCGCCAACGTTCGCGCCGAGGGCGACTACGTTTTCGCCGAAGTGGTCACCCCCAGCAGCCCGACCAAGGATCGCCTCGCTGAGATTCTGAAAGCCGCGATCGTTGGTCTCAACTTTGAAAAGTCCATGCGTTGGGGCTCTTCCCGAATGCGCTTTGCTCGCCCTATTCGGTGGATTCTCGCCGCCTTCAATGCGGAGAAAGTCGAATTTGAAATTGAGGGAGTGGTCAGCGGAACGCAGAGTCGCGGTCACCGTTTTTATGCGCCGGAAACCTTTGAAGCGCTCACTCTCGGCGACCTGATCTCTGGACTTCGAGCAAGACAGGTTGAGCCAGACGCCGACATTCGGAAGCGCATGATCCTTGAGCAAACCGCGACCGTTGCAGGTGGATCGGCGGAGACTCCAGCCGCCCTCTTGGACGAGAACACCTATCTCACCGAATGGCCGACCGCTATCGTCGGTGAGTTCCCGACCTCTTACCTGGAGCTTCCCGAGCCCGTGTTGGTGACCGCCATGGCGAAGCACGAGCGCATGTTCCCGGTACGCGGTCAGGACGGGAAGCTGCTCCCACGGTTCGTCTTCATCCGAAACTCGGGTCAGGATGCAGAGGTGCGAAGGGGTTGCGAGTGGGTGTTGAATGCTCGATTCAACGACGCGAAGTTCTTCTTTGACGAGGACCAGAAGGGCAATCTGGATCGGTTCCTTGCCAGCACGGAGAATATCGTTTTCCAAGCTCAACTCGGAACGGTTCGCTCGCGAGCCGACCGTCTGGCGGCGCTGGCGGCCGAGATCGCAAAGATGACGGGCGGCGATGAGACGGAGGTTGAAAACGCTCGACTCGCAGGGCTCTATGCGAAAGCCGACCTAAGCACGGGCCTCGTCAGCGAACTTTCTAGCCTTCAGGGTGTGATCGGCGGCGAATACGCTCGACGCGAAGGAAAGCCAGAACCGGTCTGCGTAGCACTCGCTTCGCAATACGACGTCGATAAGTGCGACCCTTCAACGCCAGAAGGTCGATGCGCAACACGGCTATTGATGGCGGACCAGCTAGATAAGTTAGCGGGTTATCTCGGCCTGGGCATGGAGCCGACCGGTTCCAGCGATCCCTTTGGCCTGCGTCGAGCGGTGACGTTCCTTATCGAAGCAGCTTGGAAGTGGGACGGCGCTTTGCCGGCTTACGATCAAATGCTGGAAGCGGCGCTTGCTCGATATGCCAAGCAGGGAATCGTTTTGGAAGAGAAGGGTGCCTATGCAGCCATGAACGATATCTTCTTGGGACGATACACGGCGCTGTTGCCCGATGCTCGGCACGACCTGTTAGAAGCCGCAATTCTTCGAGACCTACCTTGGGAAGTCACCATGCCGCAGGGCGTTCGGTTCCGATTGGGTGTGATTTCGCAACTACTGCAGCCAGACGTGGTGCAAACCGCAACGAGACCCATGAACATTGTCATCGCGGCGAAGAAGAAGGGTCTGGATTACGCCTTTGAAGATCCGCTCGGCGTGCTTGCTGGTCAAGACCTGGACTCTGCCGAAGGGACACAGCTTCTGATGGTGCTCAAGAACCAAGAGGACGCGATGTTCAAGGCGGCTCGTGAGCACAACGCAGAGCAGGTCATTTCCCTGGTTCGAAACCTCATGGACCCCATCAATCGGTTCTTCGACAACACCATGGTGATGGCGGAAGACGAAGCGGTGCGATACCGAAGGCTCACGCTTTGCCACGCCGCCGCACTGCAGCTCTTTGCCGCAGGTGACTTCACCAAACTGGTTGGTTAGCAGCATTTGCAGCGTAGAAGGGAAGAGGAATGATTGAGGAAGTCGTTGCTTTTCTGCGTTCGGAGGTAAAGCCTCAAGCCGAAGTCATCGATAGGGACCGCGACGCGCTCCGGTCGACTCTAAACGACTTCGCATCTCATGGCTGGATGGCGCTGAAGCGACCCACCGAATACGGCGGACCCGCGATGCCTGAGCCTGACTTTCGACGCTTCCAGCAAGAATGCGCCCGAGCAAGCGGCACATTCGCCTTTCTTCAAACCCAGCACCAATCGGCCGTCTCGATGCTGGCGAAGTCGGATAACTCCGACCTGAAGCAAGATTGGATTCCAAAAATGGGGAACGGCGAAAAGTATCTCGGCATCGGATTTAGCCAGCTAAGAAGGCCGGGCACACCGCTGGTCCAGGCAACCCCAGAAGGATTGGGCTTCCGAGTTTCCGGTCATGTCCCTTGGGTGACCGGTTACAGCTACTACGGTCACTATCTCCTGGGAGCAACTCTTCCTTCGGGAGAAGCCCTTTTCGCCATCGTCCCGCTGGAGCCAAGCGAGAGCACGGTCATTTCTGAGCCAATGCAACTAAGCGCGATGGAGACCGCACAGACGGTCACCGTCACGTACGATAACTTCCATCTATCAAACGATCAAGTCGCCTTCATCCGACCGGCGGGTTGGATTCAGAACAACGACCTCATCAACATCTCCCTGCAGGCACACTTTGCAATGGGCAACGCCTTGGCGGGATTGGATGTGTTGGAAGAGCGATTTGAAGAGCGCAAACAGCCATTCGTCAAGGATGCTCACGAATCGCTCTTAGCTGAATGGAACGTGCTGAATACAGCGCTAGCCGATACGCCCGTTTCCGCCGATGAACAAACAAGTTCAGAGCGATTGAAACTCAGAGCATGGGCGATCGAGCTCATGGGACGATGCGCTCATGCCGCAATCACCGCCTCCTCAGGGGCATCGAATTCCATCCACCACCGAGCGCAACGCATTTGGAGAGAGGCACTGGTTTTCACGGTTTCCGCTCAAACTTCGGCGGTGATGGAAGCGACTCTCCAGCGACTAACTCGAAAAGTCTAACCCCGATTCGCAATCTCTGCGAACGCACCGGGAAAACCGTCCCGCACCTCCCGCAAAAGCGAGAGACAAGTTTTATCGAACTCAGCATAAGACTGGCGAAGATCGTCCACCGCAGGCGTGAGGTCTATCTCGCGACCCGTTCGGTACCGAAGGCGGTTGGACATCCGTTCGAAGGTGAGTTCAATTCCTGCAAAATCGGCGTAGCTCCCCAGCCAGTTGTCGGAAATCATCCGACCGATGATCTTGGACTGGGTCTCGTTCACCTTTTCCGAAAACTGGGCCGAGAGTTCATACACCTCGCCGAGATATCCGTGATAGGGCTGATTCACAAACTCTTCCCAGTGAACAGTGAGGAAGTGATCGCTGAAGATGTCAAGAATGGCCCCGGCGTAACGTTTCATGGGGCCGGTAAGCAGTGCCGTACCCTCTT
>CAZAVC010000287.1:0-3605 GCA_964488265.1 uncultured Fimbriimonas sp. | reverse complement strand
CTGAGAGCAGGGACGAACAGACGCGTCCCCAACCCTCCTATAAAGGCGGCGATCGGCATCGCAAGGACACCAAGAATTCCGGAACCTAGTCCGGAAACCATGATGATCGCACTGCCTACGGCGGCGCCGCTACTGGTGCCGACGATGTACGGCTCGGCGAGCGGGTTTCGAAAGTAAGCCTGAAAAGTCACCCCAACACCGCCAAGAAGGGCTCCCACCAGCCCTGCTTCCAGTCCTCGTGTGAGGCGTAGGTTCCAAACAATACGGTTGATGACCGTGTCGTCTCGGGGTCCGCGAAGGATTTCGGCGAGAACGTCCCAAGGCGCATACCATTCAAAGCTGCCGATGCCGATGTGGACGAGTAAAGCGAGCAGCGCCAGCGGCAAAAAGGCCCAGGAGAGTTGGGAGGAACGCACCGAGTTCGAAACCTTTTCTCTTGTTGGGTTCATGGGGCGATCCGTCGCGAAGAACCTCTTGATTCAACGCCCACGATTCCATATGGAGAACGATTCCATATGGAGATGAGTGCAAGGTCCCGTTCAACGGTTATACTCAACTCGGTGGAAACTCCCTCTCTTTCCTCGCGCGTCGAGTTGCTAAAGCCTTCCCCCACGTTGGCAATTACCTCTAAGGCCAATGCGATGAAAGCTCAGGGGATCGATGTGATCGCCTTTGGTGCAGGGGAACCCGATTTCAACACCCCTCAGGAGATTTGCGACGCCGCAAAAGCCGCAATCGATAGCGGATTTACCAAGTACACCCCCAGCGCCGGCATTGTTGAACTAAAGCAAGCGATTGTTGGGAAACTCGCCCGCGAGAACAACCTCACATACTCACCGGAACAAATCATTGTCTCTTGCGGTGCCAAGCACAGCGTCTACAACGCTATCCAGGTTCTGGTGAACCCGGGTGACGAGGTCATTCTGTTCGCACCTTACTGGATGACGTATGCCGACCAGATTCGACTGGCGGGCGGCGTACCTGTGATCGTGCAAACCGGACCGGAAACCGACTTTGTCCCCTCCTACGACGACCTCCGAGCCGCAGTCACGCCGCGAACTAAGGCGATTTTGCTCAACAGTCCGAGCAATCCCACGGGCGGCGTCTTCCCTCGCCAAACCCTTAAGGAAATCGCGACCGTTGCTCTGAAGAACAACCTTTGGATCATCTCTGACGAAATTTACGAGCGGTTGGTTTACGGCTTCGAGGCAGGGTCGATCGCCGGACTCGGACAAGACGTTCAAGATCGTACGATCACCATCGGAGGATGCTCGAAGTCTTATGCAATGACCGGGTGGCGAATCGGATTTTCCGCCGCGCCCCTTGCCGTCGCCAAAGCGATGAGCAACCTGCAAGACCAGGTCACCAGCAACCCAACCTCTTTCGCGCAGAAGGGTGCCGCGGTTGCGTTCAATCTTCCTTCCGATCAGATTGAGGCGATGCGCATAGAGTTTGAAGCTCGCCGAGACCTCATTGTTGGCTTACTCAACGATGTCCCCGGCTTCGAGTGCAATCTTCCGCACGGAGCGTTTTATGCGTTCCCCAAGGTGACTGGGGCTCTCCAGCCCGGTGAGAGCGATGTTGATCTCGCCTCCTGGCTTCTGGAAGAAGCAAATGTTGCGGTGGTACCAGGATCCGTTTTCGAAGGAGCGGGGCATATTAGGCTCAGCTATGCCACGAGCAGAAAGAATATCGAGGAGGGCGTTCGCCGGATAAAGCAGGCGATCGTCGACCGCACTGCATGAGTGGTACGGTCACTATTCCGAAGGGCATCCCGCTCAAGAGCACCCACCTGTTCGCATTAGCAATGCGACACCGCTCGGCTACGCCTAATGTATGCGACAGCTACGAGCGGCTTGAGTTTTTCGGAGACTCTGTGTTGGGCCTCGTTGTTGCCCAGTACCTGTACGAGCATCACCCAAACTGGGATCAGGGCCTGATGTCCAAAGCGAAGAGCAGTGTTGTGCAAGAAGCACCGCTCGCCGAGATCGCCAAAAAACTAGGTCTTGAGAACTGCCTTGAACTCAGTGCAAGTGAGGAGGTTACGGGGGGCCGTCAACGCGCCTCCATTCTCGCCGACCTCGTCGAGGCCGTTTTCGGAGCGATCTACCTGGAATCCGGACTCGAAGTGGCTCGCTGGTTTATCTTGGAGCAACTGCACCCCTATCTCATGCGGATCAGCAGCGGGGACGTTAATCCGGACGACTTCAAAAGCAAACTTCAGGAGATTGCGCAATCTATCTGGAGAAAAACGCCTACGTACCGGGTCGCGAAGGAACTTGGCGGGTCGCATGATCGCCAATTCATCGTAGAGGTCGTTTTTGACAACGAGGTCATTGGCGAGGGTCGAGGCAGATCGAAGAAGGAAGCAGAGCAAGCTGCGGCATCCGAAGCGATTGAGGCGATTAGGCGTCATATGAAGGCCGGACAAGCCCAGGGATAAACAATACTAACGCAATCTTTCAGTATTATTGCCGGTTATTGGTCCCCCTATCGGTCTAGTGGCTTATACCGGCATGAATTCTGTTGATACACTGCTTTGTACACGTAGGAGAGTTTTGGAAATGAAAGGAATTTGCATTGGAGTTGCGGCATTAGCGCTTACCGGAAGTGCGCTTGCACGGCCCGAGTTGAACGCATTCATCAACAAGCCCGCAAACACGGTTCCGGAGTTGATGGTTCAGGTTCGATCCGACAAAACGGTCATGGATCGCTACATGCGCCACTTTTCCATGGACAAGGAAGAGGTGGTCAATTACCTCGGTTCGCTTAAGCTTGGCACCCTCAAAAAGAGTGGAAACTATGTCATCTACAGCGTCCCAGAAGGCGGACGCATCAAAGCACACGTTTCTTTCTTTAAGAAAGGGACCCCAGCTTTTGTTGACAAGAACGGTAACCCTATCCTTCGCGTGAAGTGCGGAAACCCGTTTGTGCGCGGACCGGTTGTTGCTTACGCTATCCCGCCTAGCAGCCCTTTGGTCAGCGACGAAGTTGTTGAGCCAACTTCTCTTGCGACTCGCGAGGCTGTCACCACCGTGCCCGAACCCGCAATGTCTACGCTCGTCGCAACGGTCCCGACCGTCGAGACCTTTGACGAAGAAATCGTCACCCCAGGCGAGCCAATGGCCTTGCGAACGGTTCCGCCCATGACCTCTGAATCGGTAATTCCTCCCCCCTTGGCTCAGTCTTTTGCGGGTGGTGCCAACATTGGCGCGATTGCAGGAGTCCTTGGTGGCATCGGCGGCGTGATCGCCGTCTCCGGTGGCGGTGGTGGAACCCCTAACGTGGTTCCTGAGCCTGCAACCATGATTGCCCTGACCGTTGGCGCAGTGGCACTCTTCAAGCGACGCCGACGCAAGTAAAACTCGATCCGAATCTCTCCGAAGCCTCTTGCATTCGCAAGGGGCTTTTTCGCGTCTCTATCTCTTCTGTATATCCCTAAAAGGGACTCCCTAATAAGGTACCTTTCATCCGTTCAAATACCGGTTGAAGCCATTTCACACAATTTTGGCATGAATTAGTCCTTACAATCCCATTGTTGATCGCCCATGCGGCCGCCCCACCGGGGCCCGCGCGGCCAACCCCCGGGACGGGGACCGGCGGGC
>CAZAVC010000286.1:0-3617 GCA_964488265.1 uncultured Fimbriimonas sp. | reverse complement strand
GAAATGGACTTCCTGGTTACCTTTTGCCATCATTCCCGGATTACAATGAACGTGGACCACAACCGAGAGCAATGATCTGGAAGGAAAGAACAAGGACGATGCCAGCCGTGCTTTCGTTGGCGGTCCTACTCCTTGGAGGACTACTTGCAACCAGGGACCTCGTCTCCGCCCAAGTAGCGATACCGAAACGGACCCAATTGGACGAGCCAGGCATCAAACAGGCAAGACTTAGCTTTTCAGAGCAGTTCGTCTCGGCTAACGGGCTCAAAGAACTTACAGCCGCCGTAGCACGAGAGAGAAACATTGATCGCATCGCGGAGCTAAAGGGGCTGTTGGAGGCCTTTCCGTTTCCAGCGAAAAAGGAGCTGATCTTAGAAAGTCTTGAAAAGAGGCGCTTTGAAGCCTCACCCTTTCTTCGCACCAAGGTGCTCCTAAACACCGAAGGCAAAGAGACTCCAGAGCAATTGGCTGAACTGATCAAGATCTACCCACACGACTTTCTCCTTCATAGCCGTTTTGCCTTCTTATCAATGATGAACGGGAGTCACAAAAAGGAAGTCTTCGACGCTGTCTCAGCCGTTGAACGGCTCACCGATAACCACCCGATGGCACTTTTCCTCAGAGCACAGCGTGAACGAATCACAAGACTTGATGATCCAGACCTATGGAAAAAGACCAGCAAGGCGCTGATCTATTACAAGCTTGTGAACTATGCCGCGAAACTGGTCTCCACGAAAGCCGGAGTGGAGGATTCAATCGAGTCGATCACGAGATACCTACAGAAGAACGGGATCACCCCACCGGAGCCAACCGCCGAGCAGTATGCGGCGGTGAAGAAGCGGGGCTGGGCGTTTAACAAGCAGATGCTGGAGCCGTTTAAGAAGGTCGACTAGACCTCTGCCCGAACCATCTCAATCCCCCAGACACGACTCATGCCAAATGACAAACGACTCAGTTTTAAAGAAGCGGCACCGATCGCCGTCATGATGATCGGCGCCGCCATCGTCTTCAGCCAAATCAAGTCGAGCGAGTGGACTGGTCAGTCGATCGCCTCCATCCGAACCGCGTACGCCGAGATGAGGAACCGAGAGGATGGCGCGCAACTTCTTCAAGACCGCCTCAACCGAACTCAAAGCGAGAGCGTGGCGGCGGAGTATTTGCTTCTGCTCGCTTCTATGGGGATCAACAATCCACCCGAAGATTTCTTGGAAGGTCTTCTAAAGCGACACTATCCCACCGGCTCCACGCAAAGGTCGAGGATGATTCTGGATGCCTTACGAGCTGGATATATGCTGTACGGGAGCACCGATTCCACTACGATCCAGGGCTATAAAAGTCTTGCCCTGGCCAACACTTATCCCTTCGATTTCGCCGCCCAAGCGCTCTTCGCTCGGGACTCGTGGAAGATCGGAATCCATCAACACGAAATTGCCAGAAAGATTGTCGAGCGAGCGGAGGACCTTTCGGATCAGCACCCGGTCACATATTGGTATAGAAGCCACTTGGAAGAGTTGCTGATAGTCCGAGCAAGGACCCCTGAGCCAAGAAAACACTCCTTGCGACTACTTCGGCTCTATGAGTACGCCCGTCATACAGAGGGTATGAAGCCACGCTTTCAGGACAAGATCGATTACCTTGTACGGAGTTTGCTTGCTGAGAATATCGTGCCCCCAGAACCGTCGGCAAAAGAATATCTAGCCATCAAGCGTCGAGGGTGGAGCTTTACCCCCCAGATGCTAGAACCATTCAAGAGAGTGAAGTAACTCGGCGATCGTTCAACAACTGTTTCACCAACCGCACTACCTCCAGTCCGAAACCCCACGAACATAGAACCCTTATGATTCTTGCCTGCGCCCTGTTTGGGATAACTCACCTGACTACAAATAGACCCCTCACCCTGGCTGAAATGGAGACGGTTCGCCGGGTACGTGCAGACTTCGCAAGAGTCTTTGTAAGGACAGACAGCGTTCGGCAGATTCGGAGGATAGTAGACGCTGAGCGGAGTCCACTCGGTTGGTCAGAGGCAGGACTCCTTTTGACAAACCTTCCAATGCCCGCACACTTTGAAGAGAAGGGTCAACTGATTACAAACGTACGTGAGTCGCTTCAACATCAACCGGCTATTCGACCTGAAACCCGCAAACAAATCGAATTGCTCCGATGTCGCTTGTTTCTGGCGAAGCCCTCCACGTCCCTGGAGAGCGCAGAAGAAATGGTGAGGATCTATCCTCACGACTTTTTGGCTCACTATCGCTTCGCGCTTACATGGCATTCCGTAGGAAAGGCACCCAAGAAGGTCGAAGATTCGATCCAAGCCGTTAAACGGCTCACCGAATCGCACCCGATTGTGCTGGAGCTCCGGGCGATCCGCGACCGTATTCCGAGCAAGGAAGAGCAAAAGGATATTCGTCTTTGGGAGAAGCGACGCATGAAGGCGATGATCTCACTGAAGTTGCGTGATTATGCTTGGAAGCTGCTCGACCCGAGTCTGCAGGCAAGCTCAGAGACAATATCTTGGGCAAAGTATCTCCGGAAAAAGGGCTTCACTCCGCCCGAGCCGACCGCCGAGCAGTATGCAGAGGTTAAGCGTCGAGGGTGGGCGTTTAACAAGCAGATGCTCGAACCGTTTAGGAAGGTGGACTAGAAGATGACTTTTGAGAAGTGGCTGGAAGAGATCGAACTGCTCGGGATTCCACCGAGCAGCATCGAATCAATTGATCTTCCAATCGCTTACGAACAAGGATGGACGCCACGGCAGGTGGTGGAGTTCGAAAACAAAGCACGCGCGCGGAAAGCGAAATGGGAGAAGAATGAATCAGCGGGTCTATCTCATTCAACAGATTTATTAATTAGAAGTCTCACTTTTTGCGGATTCTTGATGTACTTACTAGCCTTAGGCACGGCAAGTTTTTTGCGCCTGATCTTGGCAGTAAACATCGGAGCCTACAGCGCACTCACACGAGTTGGTTCGGACGATCGTTTAAGGCTAACGATGGAATCCTCTTATGTGCAGGCGCTTTGGTTCCTTTTCGCCACGGTTCTCTTGATCTTCGGGGGAAGCATGATTCTGCTGCTATCCAAGGCTATCCGACTCAATGCGAAGCGATTTGATGCCGACCTTTGGTAATCGCCGACCTGCTTCTTGCCTAACTCACCCTTTTCCAGCCTTCCGGGAAGATATTCTCTTCGAAGCAGGGCGCTGAGACAATGGGCATGACGAACCAGAAAGTAAAGATCGCCATTGTGGTCGGTGGCAAGGGTCGAGGGTCGAACATGCGCGCGCTTGCCGAGCGGATCGCCCAGACCGATGATCTGGAAGTAGTGGCGGTTGTCGCCCCCAAGGCAGATATCCGGGCCGTGGAAACCGCCACCTCCCTGAATCTCCCGATAAGGGTCGTTCCGAGCGGAGACGGGTATGACGATCGTCTTGCCGAGGCTCTGAGCGACGCAGATTGGGTGTGTTTAGCGGGTTATCTTCGCCTCTTCCCTACTTCAGTGCTCAACGCCCATGCGGGTCGAGTACTCAACATCCACCCGGCGCTTCTGCCGAAGTTCGGCGGCAAGGGCATGTACGGCATGCACGTTCACGAGGCGGTGGTGGCAGCGGGGGAAACCGG
>CAZAVC010000285.1:0-3619 GCA_964488265.1 uncultured Fimbriimonas sp. | reverse complement strand
GCCGGACTAACGGCATTCGGGTTACTCGGAACCGGCGTCTCCATGAAGATGCAGGGATCGGAAACCGTGAAAAACGCAAATCTGGAGTTCCGCGTCGATTCGCAGAGCGGGCTTCAAGTGAGGATGGGCGGCGTCCCGATCATCCGAGGATCGTGGTTTCAGTACTACGCCCCGGGTTGGACCAAGGGGTACTACTCGTCCCGATGGAACCCGCAGAAGATCAGTAAGGTGAATCCAAACACTGTTCGGATGACCTTCACCACTTCCAACAAACTCGTGGAAGGGGAGGCCCTGTTTACGCTCCAAGAAGACACCCTGCAGGTGGAGTATAAGTTCGGTTGGAATGGTGGAGAGCCCGCAAAAGTGGAGGTCACTCCGGGGATGCTCTGGATGTCGCCTTGGCAAGATGGAACCATTGTTTTGGACGGACAGGTCGCCAATCTTTCTGCAACCGGACCGCAAGGCAAAGCAGGCGACACCGAAAGGATGATCGGTCCCGATTCCAAACGAATTCAGTTCGGCAGCTTAATCGGTGATCTTGATGTCACCTCAAACGCGCCCGTTCGAACCTTTGACGCGCGGGGTTACGATCAAGATTGGGCAGAGGACAACCCCATCCTTTGGCAGGGAGCCACCGGTCTCGACGTCGCCAAGGGCAAGCCGGCTGAGTTGAAGGTGACCTATAAGTTCACCAATCGGCTTCCGCAAGGAGACGATGCTCAAAGGATGAGCCGTGAGTTTGAGCAGGTGAATCAAGCGGTGATGCCGGATGAATCCAGGCCGATCCTCATTCCCAAGCCCTCGTCTGCCGAGCTGAACTGGGACGACGCTTTTGAGATCAGCGGAGGGTGGAACTATCCGGCCGGGCGACCTAAGTTCTTCGATCTTTTCAAAGATCGCCTGGAAGAGCGATTCCTGCCCGTGAGCTTTGACCCCAAGAAAGGTCGGGTCAAGTTCAGCGGTGGTATGGCTGACCTCAAAAAGAAAGAGGGTTCGTACCGGATTCGAATTGAAAAGGACGAGGTGGAAGTTCTGGGTCAGGGCGAAGAAGGGCTGATGAACGCGATGTATCGGCTGAGCAGCCTTGCTTACGCCTCCAATGGCCGACTCCTACTTCCGACCGGGATCATTGAAGACGAGCCCAAGACAACTTTCCGAGGCGTTCACCTGTTCATTGGCCCAACCGCCAAAGCCTTCCACAACCGACTCTGGAGCCGGGTGCTTCGACCCCTCATGCTGAACAAAGTGGTCCTCCAGTGCGAGCGCGCCACTTGGGACGCAATTGCTGGAACCGAGACGCCGATCACGATGAAGAAGTCGGATCTGGTGCAATTGGTGAAGCAGTACCGAGACATGACCGTTGAGCCGATTCCGCTTATCCAGAGCTTTGGGCATATGGAATGGTTCTTCGCCAACGGCAAGAACCTGGACCTCGCGTTCAACCCCGAGGTCCCGTACACCATCGACCCCCGAAAGGCGCGCACTAAAGAGGTGCTGCACAAGCTGTGGGACGAGATTGTGACCACCATGCAGCCAGACACGCTGCACTTTGGTTGTGATGAAGTGGATATGCGGGGCTTTCCCGATGACCCCAAGCTCACCACCGATCTTTGGGTTCAGATGATGCCGATCCTAGGTGACATCGCCAAGAAGAACAAATCAAAGATGATGATTTGGGGCGATAAGGGTCTTGCTCCGGGAGAGGCGATCGACGCCGCGCATGGTGACGACAAAGAGCAAGCCGCCCTGCGTCGAGCCGCTATTCCGAAAGGCGCCTACATTGCCGACTGGCACTACAAGGCAGAGCAAGAGCCAAAAGGCTTCTTGAAGTCGCTGCAAACTTGGAAGAACGACAACCTGAAGCCGATTGCTTCCACCTGGTATCGACCCGAGAACGTGCGCGGATTCTTCCTTGCCGCTGAGCTGGAAGGGGCCGGGGTGCTGCAAACCACCTGGGCAGGCTACGAAAGCTCGGAGGCCAACATGCTTCGCGAAGTGAAGCAGTTCTCGGCAATGGTGCTTGCTGCCGACTACGGCTGGAGCGCCCGGCAAGAACGGTTGGAGAAGTTGCCGTATAACGCCGACGAGGTCTTCGCCAAGATGTACGCCGGGAAGCCTTCTCCGCTAAACCCGTTGCGCGGGTATTCCATGCAAGGAACGGAAGACTTCGAAGTTGGAGGAGTCCGTTTCCGAGGTGGATCTCCCTTGGCTCTTCGCGGAATCGACCGAGCCGGGTTGCGAAGACCGACGGAGATCGAGATTCCGGCGACGGGTCGAGCGAATGAGATCGCATTTGCGGTCTCTACCACTGTTCGGTGCGACTTCAGCGAGCCGATCGCGGCTATCGAGATCGTTCAACCAGACGGAACCGTCGTGAAAGAACTGCTGAAGTACGGTCTGCATGTACGATCGAAGGACGACAAAAGCACGACCTTCTTCGGACCCCGCAAGGACGGCATTTCAGTTGTTCGTCTGACTCTGCCGAAGCGAGCGTTCAAGTCGATTCGGTTGGTCTCCGAGAATGCCTACGCCGGGTTCCAGGTTCACGGAATCACCTTCTTTTGACTCCCTTGAAATTAAAACGCATCCCGTTCGACGCCTTGACTCTCGCCGCAGTTTGCGGCGAGGTTGAGCTGTTTGTCGGCGGCAAGGTGCAAGGGGTTCGCCAACCCTCGGATGACACGGTGGTATTGGAACTGTATCGCCAGGGTCGGGTGGGGCAACTGCTGTTAAGCTGTCACGCAGATTTCTATCGTGTGCATTTCGTGACCAAAAGACCTTCGGTTCCGAATCAACCGCCCGTGTTTTGCACCGCTCTGAGATCTCGATTGATGCAATCGGTTCTGGTGGAGGTTCGCATGGTCGCATGCGATCGGGTGCTGGAATTGGAGTTCGAGGGTCATCCAGAGAGCGAGTTCCCGGGCCCGTTCCGGCTGATTGCCGAGCTGATGGGTAAGCACTCGAACGTCATTCTGGTAGACGAAAAGCGCAAGATCGTCTCTGCCGCCAAGTGGGTTGGGGCGAGTAAATCCAGCCGACCTATTCTGCCGAATCGCACTTACGAGCGTCCCCCGGTTTTGGGCGATCAGGGGGACCTCACTACCTTTGATGATCCCGCCTTTTTGGGGCAACTGATCCAGACACCTACCCGCGCCAAGGTAGAGGTTGCATTTGAAAAGTGGACACCAGGAGTGGCTTACGGTTTCGGGGCGTACCCGCTCAACCTCGGCGTGCTCGGCTATGAATTCACCCCGCGAGAGTCCATCTCAGTCGCCTTAGAACAGCACTACGACATCAGCGTTCCTCAACAGCGGTTAGAGGCTCAGCGGAGGTCTTTGCAGGTAGACCTTCAGCGCGTGCTGCTTGCCCGCGAGGTGGCTTTAGAAGACCTGCGCCAGTCTTTGGAAGCGGGTGGGAAGGCTCCTACTTGGCAGATGTACGGCGATCTTCTTCTGGCATATGGATACTCGCTTCCGCCGAACGCGTTGCAGAAAGAGCCGGGAGGCAGATTCGTGGTGGCGCTTCCCAACTGGGAAGGTGAAGAGGTCCGCATTGTCTTCGACCCCGATCTGGACGCCAAAGAGAACGCTCAGCGCTACTTCGATAAAGCTAAGAAAGC
>CAZAVC010000284.1:0-3630 GCA_964488265.1 uncultured Fimbriimonas sp. | reverse complement strand
AAAAAGGACTTCGGCTACTCCTTCCCCTGACACGTTCTTGGTGCTTACGCCCGTTGGACCAACCAGCCAACTGCTTAAGAACACCAAGATTCTGCAGAACGTGGGTATGTCGGTTCCGAAAGCGGAAGCGGCGCCAACCGTGGGGACAGCGGCGATCCAAGCCTATATCGGTATGGCGGATATCGTCTTCCTTGCCGCGTTCTTCGTCGCGATCTTCCGCTTCCAAATGCGCGCCAAAGAGACGATGAAGGCGTTGCTTTGGGCGCTCTCCGGCTATCTGATCTTCGTTCTTGGCACCGGAATTAGCATGCCCGCCCTGGTCCCGATCGGGCTGGTCGTCCTTATCGTGAACCGTAAGGAGTTCAAGTTGAGTAAAGACGAGTGGGCATCGACGGGAGTCGTGGCGGCTCTGGGCGTCGCGTTACTCGTTTGGGGCGCCACTCGCCCCAAACCGGTGGAAAAGAAGTCAGCCGTTACCGACCAGACTCAGCAGGCACCCGCATCGAAGCCAGCGACGCCACCTGCGCCTTCGAAGTAGGCGACTTTCCGAGCGCGTCCAAAACGGACAGAGAAGCCCGGGAAAGGGTCTGAAGGTCAATTCCGGTCTCAAAGCCCATGCGATGCGCCAGATACACAATATCTTCCGTAGCGACGTTTCCGCCTGCTCCCTTCGCGTATGGGCAGCCTCCTAGCCCCGCCGCGCTTGAATCAAACGATCGGTATCCGTAAGACAGCGCCGTTGCCACATTTGCGACTCCCGTCCCGTTGGTATCGTGGAAGTGCCACACGGTGTACTCCCTCGGAATGCGCTTATCGACGGCCTCAATCAGTCGCTGAACCTCATTGGGGGCGGCAACGCCAAGGGTCTCTCCAAATGAGATTTCGTCAACACCAAGGTCCAGAAGTCTTTCGGCAACTTCAACCACCTTGCTTGGAGCGATTTTGCCCGCATAGGGACATTCGATAATCGTGCTGAGGTAGCCCCGAACGAAATCGCCACCCGCTCCTCGAAATCCTTGGATCACCGCTTTGAATTCATCGAGACTCTCCTCGATGGTCATATTGATGTTCTTCTTCGTGAATTCTTCGCTTGCGGCGGTGAACACCGCGATGCGCTTGATGCCTGAAGCAATGGCCCGGTCCAGTCCTCGTTGATTGGGCACGAGAGCGGAGTAAAGAGGACCCGGGGGGAGCCCCTGCAACAGCTCATCGGCATCCGCTAGCTGAGGGACCCACTTTGGAGAAACAAAGCTGGTGGCTTCGATCTCAGTAACCTTAGCATCGACCAGTTTAGCGATGAATTCTCGCTTAAGGTCCAAAGAGATCGAAGTTGACTCGTTCTGAAGACCGTCGCGAGGAGCAACCTCGATGATGCGCACGAAATCGCTCATTCCTTTACGATTACGATAACAACCTGCCCATCTGCAACCTGATCGCCACGATTTGATAATATTTTATGAACCAAACCGTCAAAAGGTGCCAAAAAGGGTTGTTGCGTCTTCATTGCTTCTAGAACGGCCACCTTCTGACCCTTCGTTACGGCCTGACCTTCCTCGACCAGAACGTCGACGATCTGCCCCGGCATCGGCGCTCGTAATTCGCCGGAATCAACCCCAGAACTTGCTCTTGTTCGATGCAGTCGGGTGTCTAGCTGAACCTGCATCCCATTGAACGATATCCAGACCTTATCGCCTTCCCGAATCGCGACCCCTGTGCGCGTGGAGACCGCCCCGTCTGGTCCGGTGCTCTTGACCACAAAACGATCACCTAAATCGGTGACCTCAATATTGGAAAGGTCGGCTTGAATGGCCTCGTCGTTGAGGTAGTACCGCATGGTTTTCTCTTGAGGGAAGTCGGTTTACAGTGACGATGCGTTCGCCTTCTTTGCGCGAAAAGATCGGGCTTGCTGAATGAACGTATCGAAAAGTGCAAGCGTAGCCGGGTCTTCTGGAGTTCGCTCTGGGTGCCACTGAACACCAACAAGGAACGGATGGGTTGGGTCCTCGACCCCTTCCACCGTGCCATCCGAAAAATGAGCGTTCACGCGCAGCCCCTCGCCCAGACGATTCACCGCCTGATGGTGGTAGCTCTTGCCGATCGCTTGCTCGGAGCCGACAATTCTCGCCAGCTTCGAACCTGGTTCGAGCGAGTACTCCTGCAACGTCCCCTTCGTGTGCTCCTCATGATCCACCACATCTGGCAAATGCTGAACCAGGCTTCCCCCTCGCTTGACGTTTAAGAACTGCGCTCCGTAGCAGATGCCGAAAATGGGTAATTCGGCATCAACCGACTTGTACAGGTTGGATTCCGACTCAAACCGCTTCGGATCTTGTAACCCCACCTTTGGGTGATTCTCTTCCCCAAAGTGCTTCGCATCAATATCGTCGCCACCGGGAATGAGCCAACCGTCGATAAGCGGAAGAAGTGGCGCTACATCGGTCAATGGGGTGATAAGAATCGGGTTGCCACCCGCCCTTTGAACGCATTCCGCATAGTTCCAGTTCAACTGGAGCCGCCCACGACTTCGAGCGTCCTCGGGGTCGTGTGCGCAGTCCACGGTGATGGCAATCAGCGGGCGGTCCATTCCCTTAACCTACGCAAACCGACGTGATCGATTCGACGTGTTTCTTGACGGTATTCAGGAACTCGGCAGCACCCACTCCGTTCGCCAATCGGTGATCGAATGTCATGGTGATGTTCACCGAGCGTTGGAGCTTGATCTCCGAAGTGTCGGAAGCCAATCCGTTGTAAGACTCGCCTAGGAAGATGGTTGCCATGCCAGGGGCGACCACGACCGGAACCGCATCTCTCAGCCCGAAAGCTTGCATGTTGGTAAGAGAAACCGTCACCGATTCGTTCGCCTGATCTTGGCCGCCTCGCGCAAGGTCGATCTTGGCTCGCATGTTCGCGGCAAAGTCTTGCCAAGAGAGCGCATCCGATTCCTCGACCACGGCGAGAACGAGTTGGTCACCCGGTAGCGATACCGCGATTCCGAGGTTGGCGTGGTCGTAGGTTCGAACTTTGTCGTCTCCAACCATCGCACTTCGGAACGCCGGGAACTCGCTGAGAGCCTTTGCTACACAGTAAGCAAACATCGTGAAGGCACTCGGTTGGAAGTCGGCTCCCGAAGCCTTGATTCGGGCTCTTTCTCTTTCGATCGGTTCCCAATTGGCGACCACCGTCATCGTGCCCGGAACGACCAACGCGTTGCTTCGGACCATCCGGCTGTTCAGAACGCGTTGCTTAGACCCAAGAGCGACTTCAGAGTATCCCTTCGTCGGGACCCCGCTTCCCGCACCTGCAAGGTACGCATCGATATCCCCCGGCATGATCTTCGAACCCGCTGGGACGATCGAGGCGAGCACATCGTCGGTGATTCCCTTCTCTTTGGCGTAAGCACGGGTTCGCGGAGGAATTCCTTGGAGTCCGGCTCGTCCGGAAGATGCGGGTTCGCCTCCGGATGCCTCGGCATCCGAATGTCCTGTATTTTCCGCACCGTGCCCATGAGGAGTGACGACTTCGACATCCTCGCTAACCGTCATCACCGCAACTTCTGCACCGATAGCCAGCACGGTGTCAACTTCGGCACTCCACGAAACGAGGGTGCCTTCGTAGGGGGATTCAACATCC
>CAZAVC010000283.1:0-3646 GCA_964488265.1 uncultured Fimbriimonas sp. | reverse complement strand
AAAACGATTTCCGCGGACAGCGCATCGCCCGAGCCGAGTTTGCCCGACGAGGCATCGATGTCACTCGCGCCGACATGTACGTCATGCACGGAGTCCTCTACATGCGAGGGGCCGTGAAACCGATGCCCAACGCAACCTTTACCGATATGGCGGCTGAGATGGGGCTCATCATCAAGATCCTTCGGCAACGACCGGAAATTCGAGACATTGTCTCGGAAGTCACTCACGACCAGGTCAAGCTCGAAGCAGCTGCCGCATAACCTCGCCCACTAGATAAAAGCTTCCCGTTACCAAGATCACCCTGGCCTCACTCCCTGCGGCGGCTGCAATTGCGGTCGCCGCCTCCTCAAAAGAGTTTGCTGGGAGTTTTCGGTCGGTAAAGAGGGGTAACAGGTCGTTAGGGGCCATTGTCCGGTGGAAGTCAATTCGGCTCACAAAAACCTCTTGCACGAAGGGAAAGAGATTTTCATAGAACGGCTCCGGATCGTGTCCTTGGAGCATCCCGGTAAGTAGGGCAACATTCGATAGTTCTGCCTCTTCAAGTTGTCGGGCGAGGATAAGACCCGCGTCTACGTTGTGCGCCCCGTCCAGAATCCACGTTTTCCCTAACGCCTCAATTCGCTGGAAACGTCCTGGAATACGGGCCAACGCCGCCCCTGTCGCCGCAACTTCCCTGTCTCGAAGTAGGCCGCCCATCTCCAGCGCAGCGATCGCAAGCGCCGAGTTATGATGCTGAATTTCGCCAAAGAGGCTTGGGTGGAGAGTGGCGGTACCACCGGGGGTAGACACTCGAACGCCATCCTTGCAAGATTCGATCGCAATCTCTCGATCGATCCACCACGCCACTGCCCCTACCTCATCGATACGGCGTTGGATGGCGTCTGCGGCTGGGGGAGCCATTCGACCCACTACCACGGGCTTACCTGGCTTGATCACTCCCGCTTTTTCCCAGGCGATCTCTTCCAAGCTATTCCCGAGGATAAGCATGTGATCCCAGCCGATCGAAACAATAACGGACGCGGCAGGCTCAATCACGTTTGTTGCATCCAGCCGCCCACCCAGTCCGACTTCTAGGGCGACCGCCTCGCATTGTTGCTGCTGCCAAAACCAGAAGCCAAGGGCGGTTTTGAGCTCAAATTCGGTGATGCCTTCGAACTCGGTGCCTTCCAGTTTCCTCGCAATTGTGGCGAGTTCACTAATCCCTCTGGCGAAGTCCTCCCGTGGAATCAGTTCGTAGCCGATCTGCACTCGCTCGCGGGGGTCGTAGACAAACGGGCTGAAGTAAGACCCTGTTCGGTACCCCTGTGCAATGAGCATTGCCTGCAAGAACGCCGTCGTAGATCCTTTCCCGTTGGTTCCGGCAACATGGACATACGAAGGCTTCTCTGGTCCCTTTGTAAATCCTTGCAGCCCAGCAAGTCGAACGAACTCCTCCATTCGATCTAGCCCCAGACGCCAACCCCTCGGGGCAAGTCCAGAGAGAAAATCAACCGCCTCTTGAAAGGAGAACGAAAAAGGAGTCGGGGCAGCCATTAAACCCCTCCATTGAACCCCAGACGTCTCCTACTGTCCAACATCTTCGGGTACCCTTTTGACTTCGTTGTTCACTCAACGCATCGGGGCGTGGCGCAGTTGGTAGCGCGCGTGCTTTGGGAGCATGAGGTCGTCAGTTCGAATCTGGCCGCCCCGACCAACTTTCCAACTCTTTTGAACCGGCTAGAGAAAAGTGAATTCTCCTAGTTTTCAGGCAGCGTTTCGTTGCCCGATTCTTGCAGGTCGTCCCCACGATCAAACAAGGAATTCCCGTTCGCATTCTTTCGAAACTTGTTGATGCGCTCCCCGTTTCCTTCCTTGTTTCCACGATTTCTAGGATTCGGAGGCATTGGCAGGGTTCCCGGCATCCCCTGGAATTGAAATCCCCCTTGACCCACTCTTCGGAACGGAAACTCGTTGACGAAGGCGACAAAGTTCTTCGTGAACTCTTCCGAATCTTCAAGCTTTCCACGGAGCATTTCACCGCCGATAAGGATTAAAAGGTTCGGCGAGGCGGTCTTCACCCGGATCACGTGCAGTTTTTCGGCAGCGTCCTTGAAGTGAATATCGCCCGCTTGAAGCCAAGCCGAAGCACCACTTGTTCCGAGCTTTAACGGGGCGCTCGCCGAATACTTCGACAAGTTGCTGGCGACGTTTAGCGGATAAATCCGACACCGCTCGTAGTGCCTGGCGAGTGACCGTTGAATGAGTGCGTCTGTGCCCTCGCTATCAGCAGCCTTCTCCCGCACGACTCGGGCAAGTTCGGCATAGTCGCCGTATTCAAAACTTTCAGTGAGGTCCTCAACCTTTTCCTTCCCAGTGATGAACACCACTTGTCGTAACCGACCCTGATTCGGCCCGGGCTTTTTTTCTGACACGGAGGTCATCAGGCGATCATAGCCGGGCAGATCAGTGTCGCCGATCCTTACTAGAATCGCGTCACAAGCTTTGAGTGCCGCTTCCAGTTCGATGCGCTCCTTCATATTCATCGCTTCACGAACAGACTCCATCGCCTTGGCGAAATCCTCGCCCGCGTTGGGCATTGGGGTGAACGATTCGCCCGTATCGACAAGAGGCGGTTCCTCTGGGTCTGGCGGAGTCACTTTGGTTGCGACTTCGGTGTTCTTGGGAGCGGAACTGCTTTGAGGGGCACTTCCATTTTGCGCTTTTGGCTTTCCATTCAGGACGGGTGTTGTCCGATCGGAGATCGAAGGAGCGGGTGTCGCCGGAGTACCGGACCCCGGGGTTTGTGTGGGCTGAGCAGGGTTGTTCTGCTTGATGTAAATGGGGCGATCGCGATAGACGACGGTCTCTTTCGAGGTCGCTTTGTTAGAGGCGATCTTCTCTTCCAGAGTCTTGTAAGCGTAAAAGAGCCCGCCCACCACAAAAGCAAGCACGCCAAAGGAAACCATCGTCAGCGCAAGGTTCCTGAGGCCGGCGGGGGCTTTATGGGCACGCTTGAGACCCTGAGGAGAAATCTCAACGACATCGACGGGCTCTGGAATTCCTTTGAGCTTCTTCTTGCCGAGGAACTTCACGCCCGTTCCGATCCGGCTCTGAATCACGTCGTAAGTAACCTTCGAAACGGCAACCGTTCCGGGAGCGGCAAGCTCTTGGAGACGAGAGGCGATGTTTACACCGTCGCCATGCGCATCCGCCTCGTCGAGCACGATATCGCTTAAGTGCACGCCAATTCGGTGAACGAGGTGTTTCTTATCCCTCCCCGTCAGCGAACGTTGCATTTCTAGCGCCGCTTCCACCGCAAGCCCAGCGCTCTCAAAAATAACAAGCAATCCGTCACCCGTGGACTTCAGGACCGACCCGTCCTTGGACTTGGCGACGGCTCGAATGATCTCGAAGTCGGCTTCCAGAGCCGCCAACGCCCCCGCCTCATCCTCCCGAATCTTTGTGGAGAATGAAACTGCGTCGGTTAGAAGAACCGTTACCAGCGCCCGTTTTCCTGCCATTTACCTTCCGTGTCCCTTACGTTTATTGCCGCCTTATCCATCGACGCCGCTAAGCGAACCTGCCGGCTATCCGGGATCCTGAGTTTCACAGAGATGAACGAATGAGATCACCCTGTTTGTTCCTCACTTCCCTCTCTTGCTCCGTG
>CAZAVC010000282.1:0-3669 GCA_964488265.1 uncultured Fimbriimonas sp. | reverse complement strand
TAACCCCGTTCAACACTCGGCAAATGCGGAGGCAGGCACCGAACTATTGACTAGGATTCGTAACGAGCACCCGCTTGGCAGGTCTGTTAGGTGACAAACTTATGAATGTGAGCGGTTCCATACCCGTCATTTCCGTTGATCCCACCCCGGATCACGATCAGGCTCTGGCGATCAACACCAAACTCGTCCGGGAGTGGTTGGTGGCGTTTCTGCGAGACGAAGTGAATCGACGTCGGAAAATGGAGAAGGTCGTCATCGGTCTTTCCGGCGGTGTGGATTCGGCGGTTGTAACCTACTTATGTGCCGAGGCGTTCGGTTCAGAGAACGTTCACGTATTCCGGATGCCGTACAAGCGATCGAGCCAAGAGAGCTTGGACCATGCGCAGATGATCATTGATGATCTAGGTCTCCCGGTTCGGACAATCGACATTACGCCGATGGTGGACGGCTACATCAACTCCAGCGAGCCAGAGATCGATCCCACCCGTCTCGGCAACGTTTGTGCCCGCACCCGCATGATCGTGCTGTTCGATCAAAGCGCCAAACTTCGTGGGTTGCCCATAGGAACGGGGAACAAGTCCGAGCGACTTTTCGGCTATTACACCTGGCATGCCGACGATTCGCCCCCCATCAACCCGCTGGGCGATTTGTTTAAAACGCAGGTCTGGCAACTTGCAGAAGAGATCGGCGTGCCGAAGGAAATCATTCACAAGCCGGCAACGGCAGACCTAGTGAAAGGTCAAACCGACGAGGGCGACTTTGGAATCACCTATGCCCAAGCGGATAGGATCCTCCACTACATGATCCAGGGGTATCGAGATAGCAAGCTTGTGGAAATGGGCTTCACTCCAGAAGAGGTCGCCATCGTTCGAAAGCGCGTATCCGGTACCCACTGGAAGCGAAAACTTCCCACCGTCGCCATGCTCACCTCCACCGCGATCAACGAATACTATCTGCGCCCGGTGGATTACTAAGGGGTTCCGAGGATGTTTGTCGTCACTGCCTTTTATAAGTTCGTCACCATTGAGTCGACGAAAGAAGTTCGCGAGGAGTGGTTAGAGGCGTGCGAGGCATTGGGCCTTTGCGGAACCATTCTTCTTGCTCCAGAGGGAATCAACGGAACGGTCGGGGGCAGCCGCGAGGCCATCGATGGGCTGTACGACCTGTTCCGCAAAGACCCCCGATTCTCGGATATCGAACACAAGGAGTCATACAGCGAAAAGTGGCCGTTCGGTCGATTCAAGATTCGCCTGAAAAAGGAAATCATCACCATGCGCCAACCCCAGGCGAATCCGAATATCGCAGTCGGAACCTATGTTCACCCTCAGGATTGGAATTCGGTGATCTCTGCTCCGGATGTGGTTTTGGTGGACACAAGGAACGACTACGAGGTTGAGGTCGGCACTTTTAAGGGTGCCCTAGACCCAAAGACAGAAACATTTGGTGAGTTTCCGGCATGGGTCGATGCCAACCTTTCGCCCGATCAGCACCCGAAGGTCGCGATGTTCTGCACCGGTGGGATTCGGTGCGAGAAGGCAACCGCCTACCTTCTCCAAAAGGGGTTCAAAGAGGTCTATCACCTCAAAGGCGGCATTCTGAAGTATCTCGAGGAGGTGCCTAAAGACGAGAGCCTTTATGAAGGCGAATGCTTTGTGTTCGACGAACGCGAAGCGGTTGGGCACGGTCTAGAACCACGCCGCGCCGGACTCGACGAGCGCGTGGTTCCAAACGAGATCAAGCGTTTGCAAAAACGCGCCGATCGTAAATAAGGTCCTCGGCGATCTTCCAAGTTTCCCCGTCGATCCGGTTTTGCGGAAGAATCTTGCTGGCGTGAACGATGGCGGCGGTCAGTCCGGCGACTCGTGCTTCGTGTAAGAACGCTGAGTTCAACACCTGTCTCGCGGCAGGCTTTAGACCAAAGCTAACGTTGGAGACGCCCAAAACAGTGTTGACGCGAGGATACTTTCGTCGAATCTCGGCAATGGCATCGATCGTTGCCTTTGCGCTGAGTCGAAACTCTTCATCGCCCGATCCCAAAGTGAAGGTCAACGCGTCGATGAAAACGTCGTGATCGGGAAGACCGGCTTGCCGGGTGCGAGCGAGAATCCGATCCGTCACCTCGACCTTTTTCTCGACCGTTTTCGCCATGCCATCCTCATCGATCGTAAGACCAACGACCGCCGCGCCGTACTTGGCACACAAGCCGAGAACCTTTTCCGTGCGAGATTCGCCGTCTTCAAAGTTGATCGAGTTCACAATCGGCTTGCCCGCAAGCATCTGTAAAGCGATTTCAACGACTTGCCACTCGGTGGAGTCGATCATGATCGGAACGGTGATGTGGCGGTTGTATCGCTTCAGAAGCGTCTGCATGTCAGAGGCTTCGTTTCTGCCAACATAGGCCGTGCACACGTCCAGAACGTGCGAGCCCTCTCCCTCTAATTCACGTGCGAGCTCGGTGAGACCGTCCCAGTTCTCGTTCGCCAGCATTTCCCGGAACGCTTTGGAACCGTTCGCGTTGGTCTTCTCTCCAATAATCAGGTAGCTGTTGTCTTGCTCGTAAGGCTGAAACTGGTAGAGCGAGGAGCACCCGATCAACGCCATTGCGGCGGACTTTTCCTCAGAATCAACCTTAAAATTGAAGTCGGTGAACGCTGAGTGTGCTTGGCGCCAGCGGCAGTCGGCGGTATGGGCCTTGTTCTCAAGAGCCTTTGCAACCGCAGCAATGTGGGCAGGTGTGGTCCCACAGCATCCACCGACCATCGCCGCACCGAATTCTTCAACAAAGTGAAGGTGGTGTTGGGCGAGTTCTTCAGGAGAGAGCTTGTAAACCGCCTTGCCGCCTTCCATTACCGGCAGACCCGCGTTGGGCAAGACCGAGATGGGACGGGTGGAGTTTTGGGACAGGAACCTAATGTGCGGTGCCATTTCCACCGGACCCGTAGCGCAGTTGATCCCAATCGCCTTGACAGTGGGGAAGCACTCGAGCATGTTCACCGCCGCGCCAAGGTCGCTACCAACCAGCATGGTTCCGGTTTGCTCCATCGTCACTTGAACGAAGAGCGGGACCTCCACGCCTCGTTCGACCATGGCTTCGTTTGCGGCGACTACGGCCGCCTTGACCATGAGAAGGTCTTGGAGAGTCTCCAGAAGGATTGCATCCGCGCCACCGTCGATGAGACCCAGGCAGCACCGGCGATAAGTGGGGACCAACTCGTCCCAAGTGGTTTGATTCAGCGAGATGAGCTTCGTTCCAGGGCCAAGAGCACCGATCACAAACCGAGGCTTATCTTCGGTCGAAAGGGCATCCGCAGCCTTGCGGGCGATCTTCGTTGCCTGGAGACAAACGTCGTAGTCGAGTTCTGCAATGTCGTACTCGGCTAGAACGATCGAGGAGGCACCGAACGTGTTTGTTTCGATAAGATCCGCGCCCGCGCTCAGGTAGTTCCGGTGAATCTGCTCGACCACATCCGGTCGAGTGAAGCAAAGAATCTCGTTGCAGCCCTCTAGGAATTCTCCGTTCAGCCTTTCAGCAGCGGCTTTGTAAGTTGCCCCATATTCGTCGGTTGGCTTGGCAATGAAGTCGTCGTCCTGAAGATTTGCCGCTTGCAGTTGGGTTCCCATCGCGCCGTCATAGATCAAAACGCGCTGTTCAAGGGTCTTCAGGAGCCG
>CAZAVC010000281.1:0-3683 GCA_964488265.1 uncultured Fimbriimonas sp. | reverse complement strand
GCCAGGGGCTACCTTTGTTGAAGCCCCTGGTAGGATTGTATCAAGCTGAACAGTTTGTACGGATCCTAGTTGTAGGGATTAGAGAGTGACTTATCTGGCACGTAGTAAAAGTTGGTGTTAGGAGGAGCTACCGATCCCGGCACAAAAGTTACACCAGGCCCAACCAAGAATCCGGTCGAAGCGGTTGCGCAGTTTGAAGTGGCCGTGTTCGGCGGAACAGTTGGCTTCAATGCTTTTGCGTGCGTATCGAGAAATGCCACCGTTGCCAACCCGCCGTGTCGTCCTTGAAGGTTAGCAGAACCGCAAGTTCGTGCCGCCAAAGTCGACAGAGCTCTTGGCAGAACAAGTCCATTAAAGCTAGAGGTGCTGTTCGAGAACCCTGCGTCTGCTAGCAAAATCGAGTTTGCAACGTCATCCCAACTGGTGCCTGAACGGAAAGGTCCATAGGTTCCTCCGGAAACCGATTGGCTTGAAACGAGAAGAATGTTCTTGTCGTATCCGAGAGGTGCTTCCGATGCATCGATGGTGAATGGTGCACCACCCGTTGAAGGTTTAATGTTGGAGCCATCCGGACAGTTGACAATCTGAGCGCTCTTTTGATAAGGGAAGAGGATGCCCGCCGATGGAAGCAACTTGGCGAGGGAGGCGTCTTGGAAAACTAGCCCCATATACCAGTAGTGGGTATTGCTAAAGGTAAACCCGGAAGGTGCGCTGAACGAGTTCACAGGGTACTGGTCATCGTTGTCGGCCAAATACATTTGAGCCGCCGTAGCCATCTGCTTGATATTGCTCAAGCACGCGGTTTTTTTCGCGGCAACCTTTGCTTGCGCAAAGACCGGGAAGAGAATGGCAGCCAAAATGGCAATGATTGCAATAACGACGAGTAGTTCAATCAATGTAAATGCTTTGGATCGCATGGAAACCCCTCCGTTTGCTCCTTTTCCGGGAACAAGTTAAGAACATGTTACGAGCGGTTTTATCAAAACGAGCGGCAACGTCGAGTTGATTTTCCTTTTCCTTGCAACATATTAGGCGTATATTGTTGCAAGGAGTCCATTTATGAGGAAGACCGTGTCAACGAGAAAGCACTCAGTGACGCCGCCAGACTGGGACCTTGAGCTGATGGCGGTGCGCTTTCATTCGCGTCGAAAAGGATTTGGATGGACGATCGAGGAATTGGCGAGACGCGCGCAGGTTTCGAGGTTTACGATCCTTCGCCTTGAGAAGGGGATGGAGTGTAGCTACCCAACAATCACCAAGGTGCGCGGCGCACTGATGTTCTTCTCAGAACAGTTGACGAAGTCATTTCAGCAGCAAAAAGGTGTGTTCGTAAGCCGAGCGAAGGAGAACAGGTGGATGCTGAGTCAACTTGTGAACAGACGTGGCAAAGTTCTGCGGAGTAAAGACCTTATCTACGTTGATGACGAAGCGGAAAGGCGAAGGCTGGGTGGGCTTGGTTTTCAGAAGTTCTTCACTTGCATTCCGAAGAGTGAAGACCCCCAAGGTGTGATTTGCCATTGTCTCATGGAACTGTATGCCCGCACTCCTTTCGATAGGCACTTTGGCGAGGAGCTCATTTATTGCCTAGACGGTGAGGTTGAAATGATTGTCGATGGAGAATCAACCACGCTGCAAGTCGGAGATTCTATGGTCTTCGACGCTTGGACAAGCCATAGCTACGGACCGGCGAAGGGACACGCTTCTGCGAAGATCCTTGTGGTCGTCGCAATCAGGCCTGACGAACCGGAAAGGGTGAAACTCGCGACGGCAGCAGGCGTTTGGGGTGTTTAAAGCCTCACTCGCAGAGGTAGATTTCGGTGGTTTGAGAGCTCAAAATGGCAAGTGAGCTTTTCCTCACTTGCCTTGCTCTTGTCTTCCGAAAACGGGATCTTGCTCCAGGATTCGGCATCTCTCACGGTGATGGACACAAGAAGTGCCCCTTCAAAATTTGAATCGAAGGGGCAATTTGATCCTGAAGTAGCGATTTCGAATCGTTAGTTAGTTCTTCTTTCGCCGCTTGATGAGCGCAAGCGCTCCCATGCCGAGGGCGATCATCGAACCCGGCTCGGGGACGACTTCGAGCGAATAGTTCCAACTCGAATCCTTACTCTCGTTGCCGCTTGCCTTTGCGGTGGCAAATGCCTCAAAGCGATATTTGCCAGGAGCGAGCGACAGCACCTGATCCCAAGACGAATTGGGCAGTTTGACCAAGAAGATATTCCAACTTGTGCCGCCCCACTGGTAGCCATAAATGGAGCTCGTCACCAGGTTTGCGGGCAAATCGCTCGCCAAAGACCCTCGGAACCGAATGTCTTGGGCCGACGTCAACTGAATATCCATCTGAGACAAGTTGCCCGGCTGGAGCGAGGACGTCTCGGCCGTACAACCTGCCGATGTGATGGCATTGAGAACCGAGCCCGACGAAACCAGCTTGGACGCGGATGCGGTGGAGCCTGTGAGAGCGTAAGACTGCGTCACATCCCAAGTAGAGGTTCCGGTCCAGTTGTTGTCCGTTGGAGCGTAGTAGCCAGACCCGGTAAACGAGTTAGCGACCGTCGTTGTGTCGGCCGAATCCAAAGTGTTCTCGGTGAGCGCATCAGTGGCTTCAAATAGATCACCCGCATATCCGATGAAGTACTTGGCCTGAACCTCTGAGTAGCGACCGACGAGCGAAAAGTTCGCGGAGGCGGTGGACCCAAGCGCGACCATCCCCAACCCAAGAAAGAATAAGCGATTCATAAAAACATCCTTAATGCAAATTAAATTGCAAAAAGGATGTTAACACGCCTGGCTTTTCTTGCCAAACCTTTTGGGCCCACGCACTGTGCCCCAAAGTCAGATCCGGCAAATTTACCGTCCGAACATTCACCGATTTCGGGTTCGAGAATCGGTTAGTTTTTCTTTCGCCGGCGAAGAACCGCAAGAGCGCCCATGCCGAGTGCAAGCACCGTAGCGGGCTCGGGGACTACCACAAACTCCACAATCAGGGGGTCGATAAATCCAGATGGGGTCGAAGCAAATCCGCTTCCGTTGGTTGCCAAAATGGCGTCGGCTCCTTGGCCAGATCCCCAATTTGTGTATGCGCGCGTCGCCGCTGGGAAGTTCGATGAGTCCAAAGTTGAATCACTGCCGGGGTGCGTAAACCCAAAAAGAAGTCCGGCTGCCGTGTTGGTGTTGTATGTGAATGGGGTGTCGAAAAGAATGGTGGGCGTCCATTGACCGGTCTGCCAGAAGTTGCGACCCATTGTTAGCGCGCCTGATCGGACCGTCGTCAAGTTCGTCGACCAGCTATCGAAGGTGTTCAGCGTGGTCGAGAACTCGCCCGCAGAAATAAGCGCGTTCGAAGGGAGTCCCAACGAGATATCGAAATCGCCAAAATTGATCGTGGCGTCGGTGAGCGCCTGCGTGAGAGAGTTAGCGTCTGTCGTCCCGCGGAATCGTACGCCGATGATCTGCGCGACTCCGGTCACGCCCGAGAGCGTCTCGTTCTCGTACGCCGCCAAATAGGTTCGCCCAGCCGATCGAATGGGCGTATTCAGCGATCCAGTCTCCGCACCGTTTACTTGTAACTGCGCGCCTGAAATGCCGGTAATGGCCATTGCCAAAAGAAAAAGGGACGATTTTGAAGCCTTCATGAATTGTCACCGGATAGGGTTGGATGAGAGTCCAACCCTGCAATGCCT
>CAZAVC010000280.1:0-3706 GCA_964488265.1 uncultured Fimbriimonas sp. | reverse complement strand
GAGAACACCAAGCTGGAGATGCTGGGCACCGCCCGCCGCATCACCATCAACAAGAACTGGTTCGCCCTAGTCAACGTTCTAGGTCGAGTTCGGGTCACCGAGTGGTTGCAAAACCACGCACCAATAAGGCGCAAAAGAAAAATGAACAAGATTGCTCTTACCGTTGCGGCACTAGGATTGGTTGGCATTTCGACCGCTCAGGTCGCCAACAAGTCGGCCGATTTCACTCTCAGCAGCTACACCCTGAAGGCAGGCGGAATCTTCCCGGTGGATGATGACCTTTCCAACCTGGGCGACAACCTTCTGGCGATCGGTATCGAGTATCGCCTTCCGGATTCCCTGCTCAAGGGCGGTGAGACCTTCATCTCCGCTGAGTATTGGGCACGCGGTCTTCGATTCGGCAAGGGCTCGGTGATCCCCATCACCCTTAACCAACGATTCATGGGTCAGCGATTCGCTAACAACGGTCAAACCTATGCATTCCTCGGTATCGGCGTGGGCATCATCGACATCAACACCTCGGACAACGTGTTCCTGGGTCGAGCCGGTGTGGGTATCAACCTGAACGAGAACATCTTCGCTGAGGTTGCCGGTTACATCTCTGACCGCTCCAACGCAGGCCGAGCCAACGCGATCGGCTTCTTCTTCGGCTACCGATTCTAATTCGGTTGTCTTGAACCCAAAAAGCGATCCCGATTAACTTTCGGGGTCGCTTTTTTAGTTGCGAATGCGCTTCATCTTTCGCTTCTCTTGCCCAAGCCGACCGTCGCTTGTTCCCAAAATGCCTCGTAGCGCGGTGATCTCGTCGCGAATGTGGGCGGCCTTCTCGAACTCCATCGACTTGGCGAGGTCCTTCATGTCCTTCTCCAGCGAGGCGATGAGGATAGGGATATCTTCCACCCGAATCGGCGAACCGTCCTTGCCGATCTTGTCCCGAGTTTCCGGACTGTACTGAGCCGCCACTTCGGCAACCGCATCGTAGTGGCGAACGGTTTGCCGAACTTCCTTTTTGATCGTCATTGGCGCGGTGCCGTTCTTCTCGTTGTACTCGCGCTGGATCGTTCGACGGCGCTCTGTTTCGTCAAGCGCTCGTTGCATCGATCCCGTGATGTTGTCGGCGTACATGATGACTCGGCCGTTCACGTTTCGAGCCGCCCGGCCGATGGTCTGGATCAGCGAAGTCTCGCTGCGTAGGAATCCTTCTTTATCGGCGTCCAAGATCGCGACCAGCGTGACCTCGGGCAGGTCCAACCCTTCCCGAAGCAAGTTGACGCCCACAATCACGTCGTAAACGCCCAAGCGCAAGTCACGCAGAATCTCGGGCCGCTCTAAGGAGTGAACGTTCGAGTGCACGTAGTTCACTTTCACCCCAACGTCTTGCAGGTAGCCCGTGAGATCCTCTGCCATCTTCTTGGTGAGCGTGGTGACCAGGGCTCGCTCGCCGAGTTGAACTCGCACCTGAATCTCGTTGATCAGATCATCGATCTGGCCGTGGGTGGGTCGAATATCGATCTCGGGGTCGATGATGTAGGTGGGGCGGATGATCTGCTCCACCACCTGAGCCTGCGATTCCACCTCGAACGGACCTGGAGTCGCCGAGACGTAAACCACCTGGGGCACTCGAGTAAGGAACTCGTCAAACTTGAGCGGTCGGTTGTCCAGCGCGCTTGGCAAGCGGAATCCGTAGTCCACCAGCACCGATTTTCGCTGCCGGTCACCGTTGTACATGGCTCGAATCTGCGGGAGGGTCTGGTGCGATTCGTCGATGAACACCACCGCATCGGAGGGCAAGAAGTCGAGAAGGGTGTAAGGAGGGGCTCCCGGCACCCGACCATCGAAGTATCGCGAGTAGTTTTCGATGCCGTTGCAGTAACCCACCTCGCGCATCATTTCTAGGTCAAACTCCACTCGCTGCCGAATACGCTGGGCCTCGATGAGCTTGCCTTGACTGATGAACAGTGCCTCTTGCGCGGCAAGCTCTTCTTGAATCTGCTCCACCACCGTCTCTAGCCGCTCCCAGGGGGTGACGTAGTGGGTCGCGGGGAAGATGGAAACCCGGCTCGGCTCGTCAAGAACTTCTTGCGTGAGGGGGTCGAAGAGGCGAATCCGCTCGATAGTATCGCCAAAGAACTCAATACGGGTGACGATCTCCTCGTCCTTCGGTTGAATTTCGAGAGTGTCGCCGCGAACACGAAAGGTGCCCCGCTCCAAAACTTGGTTGTTCCGAGTGAACTGCAGCTGGACCAGACGTTTCAGAGCCGAATCGAGATCGAACTCCTTGTCGGTCTCAAAGGTGACCACCGAATCGGCGTACACGTCCGGCGAGCCCAGGCCGTAGATACAGCTCACCGAGGCAACGACCACGATGTCGCGGCGTTCTAGCAAAGATTGTGTGGCGGCGTGGCGAAGTCGCTCGATTTCATCGTTGACGCTACTGTCCTTTTCAATGTAAACGTCGCTACTAGGGACGTACGCTTCCGGTTGATAGTAGTCGTAATAACTAATGAAATATTGAACCGAGTTTTCGGGGAAGAAGGCTCGAAACTCCTGACAAAGCTGAGCGGCAAGCGTTTTGTTATGAGCAAGAACAAGTGCGGGACGTTGCGATCTGGCAATCACCGACGCCATGGTGTAGGTCTTACCGGTACCCGTCGCACCAAGTAGAGTCTGGAAGCGATAGCCGCTATCCAACCCCTCCAGGAGTCCTTCAATGGCCTTGCCCTGATCACCCTTCGGCTCGAAGTCCTTAGAGATTTGAAATGGGGTGTCGTATTGGACAATAGCCATAGTTAATAGTATATCTACGTCTACGCAATTGTCGACGTTCTAACGGAACTGGGTTCAAACTTAACGAGGGCGATGAGTCAGACCTAATCGATCGGATTGCGCTGTGGCAAAGACTCCTTCCGGATCCCACTCCGCCTTGAGGGCCTTGTACTGAGCCATCTTGTCCGGTCCTAGCCACTGAGCCACGTCTTCCGGGCGAAGCGTGCTGTCTTTCGCCAAGTAGAAACGACCACCCGCTTCTAGAACAAGATCGTTCATCTGGTGGGCGAGTTTCCAAAGGCGATTGCGGTTGTTGCGGGTTACCTTAAAGTCCAGCGCAAAGCTGTATCCGTCCACTGCGTGCGAGAAGAGGAAGTTATCCGGTCGATGCCGTTTGAGCACTCCCAAGAAGGATTCCAATTTCGCTTCTTGCTGCAACTCCACTTGTCGCGCAAACACTCGTTTGGCGTGCTCTTTCGGAACGAAGGTTTGGTATTGAATGAACCCAAACGGCTCGTAGGCGCGTCGCCAATCGGGAACGTAATCCAACAAAAACGAGAACGCCACCAGACTCTGATCGTGCATCTTGTTGTTGCCAAGCGTCGATCCGCTGACGTACTTCGCCCAATTGACGAAGCGCATTCCGGGGCGATTGCAGAACTTCTTCAAGATCTTCCACAGCATCGACTTTGGGAAGAAGCCTAGAATGAGCGAGGGGAGATCTTGCTTCTCTTCCTTAAGGGACTTGGGGTCGAGGGTTTCCTTATACCAAGCCGCATGAAAAAGACCCCTGCCCGCTTGTGCGCCTTTGCCGAAGCAGTCCACCCAAGCGACCATGTAATCCGAGTTGTGCTCGTACTTTTCAAAAAGTTCAAACTGCTCGCGCCAGTCGTCGGCAGATTCCGCCCACACTTTGAGGTCGCCAGAATTGACCGCGTGC
>CAZAVC010000279.1:0-3706 GCA_964488265.1 uncultured Fimbriimonas sp. | reverse complement strand
GAACGATCAAATTGAACTCGTATTCGTTCAGTCCCATGGACGTGTAGACTTCTTTCGTGATCGGAACCATCGGTCCGAGTATATCTGCGAAGCGCGTTCAAACCGTAAGGAACGCTGCACCCCTGGGAACAAGAAAGGTAGTTCTCGCTTCCCTAGTCGCGTTTGCAATGGGTTGTCAGGAGACTCCAGAGCTTAAAGGAACCTTCAAAGGCGTTGCCGAAGTTGGGAACTTGAACACTACAGACGAGACTCTGGCACGAGCAATCCGCAGAGTCGAACTGACTTTGGAGCCTGATGGGAAGTTCTCTTTGATGCTGCTAGGGCTCCCTTGGAGCGGCGAATCTTTCGTCAACGGTACGGAGCTTCAACTGAAGCCAAAATATGTTGCCGAGCGGGCAATCGAATCGCAACCGGACCAGTTAAAAGCCGTTGCGGCGCAGATCAAAGTGTCCATCAAGAGTTCGGATACTCTCTCGATTACGGCTCCGGGCATCACAAAGCCTGTTAACTTGAATCGCCTTTCGCAACCCTAACGTCTTATCGTTCGTAACCCCAACTGGAAAGAAACTATGCTCCCCGCTTTAATTTTGATCATCGTGATCCTGGTCGTCGTCGTGTTTGGCGGCATCTCGATCTACAACGGCCTTGTCTCTAGCCGACGTGAGGCAGAGAACGCCTTCTCGCAAATCGATGTGCAACTAAAGCGCCGATACGATCTGATTCCTAATCTTGTCGAAACGGTGAAGGGCTACATGAAGCACGAGCAAGAGACACTTGAGAAAGTGATTCAAGCCCGAAACTCGGCCCTCGGAGCGCGATCGATTTCGGAAAAGACGGCCGCCGACGCCCAAGTCACTTCGGCTCTGAACGGCATTTTTGCCCTCAGCGAGTCTTATCCAGAGTTGCGTTCCAACGAGAACATGCTCTCTTTGCAAGAAGAACTGAAGAGCACCGAGAACAAGATCGCGTTTGCTCGCCAGTACTACAACGATGCCGTTACCAACTTCAACACACGCTTGGAAACCTTCCCGAGCAAGCTGTTTGCGGGTGGGTTCAAATCAAAGGAACTGTTTGAATTAGACGAACCAGAAGCTCGAAAGAGCATCAAAGTCAGTTTCTAAGGAACTGATCGGAAGGGGTATCGGAAGGAGTTGGGGCTTACGCCACAACTCCTTCTTTCTTTGTGCGAGCCAGGATGGCGGAGCGGGTGCGGTCGAACGCTTCTTGAGGCACCGCCTTCTCAAACGATCGGAACCAATCCAACTCGAAGCCATGTTTTGCCGCAAGTCGGCGCGTTTCTTCCACTTGTTCGACAGTAACGTCCTTACCGAGCGTAAAGTTTTCAGCGCGACCATCGAGCGCGAGCATGATCGTTTCCGACATACACGCATATCCGGTTTGGGGTGGAAACCCGAATTCAAAATTGAAGTTCACGTTTCCGGGAATCCGGACAACTCCGCCTTCGATCACCAAAACGTCGGGTCGCTCTTTGGCCACTCGAACACTCACGTCTCGGGGTCTAGCGACGTCGCAAACGATTGCTCCTTGTTTCAGGTGCTCTGGCTTAACAATTTCTGCCCCTGCGGAAGTAACGGTGATGAGAACATCCGCTTCTTGGATGTCTTCCACGTTAATCGATGCCACTCCATTACGGACGAGGTCGGCAACAGCCTCGGTTCTTTCAAGGTCTCGTCCAATAAGGATTGTCTTGGAAAACGAGCGGGAAAGGACGATGGCGCAGGTTTTACCTATGGACCCCGTAGCGCCAACCACTGCGAGCGTTGCGTTGGCTGGATCAATTCCCAGAATCGAACAGGCTTTCAGCGTGCCATCGATCGCGGTAGCCACCGTGTAGCTGTTCCCCGAAGTCACCGCTATCGGGGAATTCTTCGCAACGGTAATGCCACCATCCCCAACCACGCTTGTGAAGGCACCTAACCCGATCAAGTCCGCTCCAAGTTCTTTCGCAAGGTGTGTACAGCCGATAATCTTCTCGTACACCTCTTCCAGAGGCATCTTCTTGGTCATCATGTCCGGCGTGAGCGGGCATCCGATGAACCAACCTTCGGTTTTGGCTCCAGTTATCGACTCGATTCCGGTAATGTGGCTGACCACGCTCGGCTTCAGTTTTCGCCCGATGGACTCGATTACCGAATCCGGAAAGTATTTGAATATCGGATACTTCTTCGCCGCGTCTTTCGCTTTGAGCGGATGAACGACAAATGCAAATCGCGTCACTGGGTGTTGCCTGCCTTGTTCAAGCTTGCATTGATGCCCGTAAGGAATACGAGAATCACAAAGGCAAGCGGGTCTTAAGATACCTTACGCTTCAGGACACTCCTTTGAATCACGCGATTCAAGGATTTGGAGGAGACAACGCGATCACATTTGGCTTCCAGCCGAGTTGGGCCAGGATCGCAGCATAGTGTTCGACCGAAGTGGGCTCGCCGCGCGATTTCAATAGTGCGACAAGAACTCCTTCCATGACATTCGTAGCAAAGGTCTCACCTTCCACCTCCGGGGTTGTCGTTATGGCTAACTTGACCCCGGCAGATCGAAGAAACTCGATGTCCGCCGTTCGTAAGGTTTGGGTCAAGATAATCTTGCCTTCGAGTCGATCTGGCATGTACCGGCGAATGTAATGCCAGTCGCCGGCGATGAGATCCGCTTCCTGAAAGAAGCGCTCGTGCTTGGGCGTGCGCTTATCCTGCTTCTCCCCGGTCGGATAAAACCATTTGAATGGAAGTGCTGTTACGAGTGGGAGAAGCAGCTTTGCCAATCGAACAAAGCTTTTATAGGCTCTCACGGGGATAGGCAGCCCCAATCCAAAGAGGAGGTCTCCAAAGACTACAGAGCCACTCCTCTGAGCAAGTGCCTGAGCCATTCCAAACCGATCGACCCCGGATACCAAAAGGGTCTTGCACTTGCGAAAGTCAACGATCTTTTCTTCGTCTAGATAGGCTATCGCGGACCGTTCCAACGTGTGTTTGAGTCCGCTGCCATCCAAGACGGGCGTTTGCTTGACAACGTCAATGATTTGTTTGATCTCTCGAAACGCGTACGTTCGATCTTCGACCACAACGTAAACATCTGCCCCGCCAACCCCGAGGGCGTCCACCTTCCCGTCGAGTTCTTTGAACTTCGCCGCGAATGCGGCCATGTCTCCATCGGTCCCAACTCGCTCAACCAAGAACTCTTCGCCCAGGAGCTGAATCTTGCTGGACTTGTTTCGCTTGCTCGAACCCAGACTGATGGAGACAACGTGCTTCATTAGGAGTTAGTAAACGGCGATCGCTTCGATTTCAACGTCCACTCCGCGTGGAAGTCCCGCGACGGCAACCGTCGAACGGGCAGGCGGTTGACCCGTGAAAACGCTGCCGTAAACTTCGTTCACGGTCGCGAAGTGGTCCATCGTGCTTAGAAAAATGGTTGTTTTCACGATGTGGTCGAAGGTGAGACCCGCCGCGTCCAGCACGCCTTTCATGTTCTTCATCACCTGCTCGGCTTGCGCTCGAACGTCGCCTTGGACAAGTTCTCCGCCGGGCGTGAGAGGAATTTGACCGCTCATGAAAAGGAAGTTGCCGCTGACTTTGACCGCTTGGCTGTAGGGGCCAATAGCCGCCGGCGCTTGATCCGTGGAAACGATTTCTCGTTGCATAGTGCCATGATACCGAGCAACTCCGGACCGAAAAAAAGTGAAGCCCTC
>CAZAVC010000278.1:0-3716 GCA_964488265.1 uncultured Fimbriimonas sp. | reverse complement strand
AAAACTGGGAAGCTCTTACCGCTGTGCGAACGCTGCGAGTGAAGACTTTTGCTTGGTTAATGGCGGTTTGGGTGCCCTTTTGGTTTCTTGTTCCAGTCGCATTGCTGCAATCCCTTGGAGCACATTCGATTTCGGAGAAGTTGAACCCGGTGTGGATGATCGCCAATGTGTTTTTCGGCACGGCGATGTACGCGCTAGCGGCATGGGCCGCAAAGAAATGGCTACCTTCTTCGTCCATCACAACCCTGCTCACCGGCGCGGCGTTGAATCAAGCGATTGAAGATGCGAAAGCTGTGAAGCGCTTTGCTACTGATCTCAGCTAATAAGTCCTAGAAAAACATTCCTGCTCACCCGTTGTGAGCAGGAATGTTCTGTCGATAGACCCTACTCGCCCGACTCGAGTCCTAGGATGCCCAGATTGTGGTCGAGCGCCTTTGGCTTGCCGTATTCCAGAATCTTTGCCCGCGTATCCTGGATATCCAGGTTGCGCATGGATAGCTGACCGATTCGGTCTTCCGGCGTGAACTCGGATTTGCCGCTTTCCATCGAGAGTTTCTCGGGATGATAAGCCAGGTTTGGACCCTCGGTGTTCAGGATCGAGTAGTCGTCGCCGCGTCTCAGTTCAAGGGTCACCGAACCCGTGACCAGTTGCGCGACCCATCTTTGGACAGAGTCTCGCAGCATCAACGATTGCGGATCGAACCAGCGACCTTCGTACATCAGTCGGCCCAGTTTTCGACCGTAGGCGCGATAGTTATCGATGGTGCCCTCGTTATGAATGGCGTTCACAAGTCGCTCGTAGGCGGCAAACAGAAGCGCCATTCCTGGTGCTTCGTAGATACCTCGACTCTTGGCTTCGATGATTCGGTTTTCGATCTGGTCGCTGCAGCCAAGACCGTGTCGACCGCCTATCTCGTTTGCTTTCAGAACCAGTTCAACGTCGTTGGCGAAGCTTTCCCCGTTGATTCGGACGGGCCAGCCTTCTTGGAACTCAATGGTGACCTGCTCCGATTTGATCTCAACCGCCGAGTCCCAGTAGCGAACACACATAATAGGCTCGACAATATCGATACCTTTGTTGAGGAACTCAAGGTCTTTTGCTTCGTGGGTCGCACCCCAGATATTGGCGTCGGTGGAGTAAGCCTTTTCTTTGCTGTCTCGGTACGGAAGGTCTCGCGCAGAGAGCCACTCGCTCATCTCTTTCCGACCACCTAGTTCGTCCACAAACGCCCGATCTAGCCACGGCTTGTAAATGCGCAGATCGGGGTTGGCAAGCAGTCCGTATCGATAAAACCGCTCGATATCGTTGCCCTTGTAAGTGCTGCCATCGCCCCAAATGGAGACGCCATCTTCCGCCATGGCTCTCACCAGAAGCGTTCCGGTGACGGCTCGACCGATAGGTGTGGTGTTGAAATAAGTTTTGCCGGCACTACTAATATGGAAGGCTCCGCACTGAAGAGCGCTGAGTCCCTCGTGCACCATCTCTTTGCGGCAGTCGATGAGTCGCGCCTTTTCCGCACCGTAATCCAGGGCGCGTTGCGGAACGCCATCCACGTCCGTTTCATCGTACTGACCGAGCAAGCCGGTGTAGCAGTACGGGAACGCTCCTTTCTCACGCATCCAAGCGACGGCGACGGAGGTGTCTAAACCACCCGAGAATGCAATGCCGACTTTTTCGCCGACGGGAAGACTGGAAAGGATTCGCGACATGGGACGCCCCTATTATGAAGCTATGTCAACAAGATGCGCCTGCTACACGGTCGAAGATGACGTAGTCTCCAAGAACAACTTCTGCGACCTTAAATCCAGCAGCTTGCCAAGAGCGGGATTGAATGTGGGATCCAACAGTTTCGTTTGCCCACCACGCTCTGTGGACGTAAGCCGACTTTGGAAGTCCACCGACCAAATCGTCAAGTTCATCGAAAGTCAATCGCACGACGCTTGATGGGGCATTGTTGAGATGAATCTGGATAGGATCATACTTTGCCATTGGTTTCGCCTAACACCATCATCCCATGTTCAATCCAAATGGAACACTTCTTTGAGTTCTCTAGCGACGGGACGGTTGTCGGATTCGGTTGGCATGAGGTCGCTCATGTGCGCCCACCACTTTTGGCACTCGGGAGTCTGCCCAATGGCGTCCCACTCTTCACTGCTACTTACCTCAGCGTAACCGAACAGATCCCCGGTGGTGGGGTCAAGGAAGATGGAGTAGTTCTGAACGCCTTGGCGCTTGAGCACCCCTTCCAACTCTGGCCAAATAGGATTGTGACGCGCTTCGTAAGCTTGCTCTGCGCCTGGATGAACGCTCATGCGAAAGCCAATGCGCAGCACCTTACTCTCCAGAAGCAACCGATGCCGGAGCCTTTACCGAAACCTGAGAACCAACGAGGTCGATCACTCGCACCACTTCGTTAACCGTCTTCCGGAATGCGCCCGACTGTTCGATGGCAAGCGCCTCGCATCGGTTCCGAGCGTCCTCGCTCGCCACCGGATCGTTGGCAAACTTCACAAAGAAATCGGCGAGCAGGCCAGATTCACCCACCCGGTAGCCCACCCCGTGAGATTCGCATAGGAGTTGGAGCGCGCGGAAGTGACCTCGTCGCCGACCGTATGCCACCGGAACACCCCACGCTACGGGCTCAGTAACGTTGTGCCCCATTCCGTCCCAAGCTCCACCCACGTAAGCCGCCTTGCAGTGCCGGTAAGCCACGGCAAGTTCGCCCATGGTGTCCAAAATCAAAATGTCTTCTTCACCGGGCGTCACCGCCGGACCGTAAGGACCGGATCGAACGCGGACCTTGAGTCCCATCGACTTCGCCAACTGGGCAAGTTCATCGCGCCGCTCCACCCTTCTCGGAGCGATCATTAACCGCATCGGGCGTCGCTCGCGAGCCTTCATAAAGGCTTCCAGAACCCATTTGTCTTCAGCAAGGCTATCGGTGCTGCCGCTCACCATGAGCGCCTTTTCAGCATCGGGCTTGAGCCAATCTTCAAGGTCTTTCTCTCGAACTGCGCCGAGTTCGGCCTTGCGAAGCTCGAGTTTGATATCACCGGTTACGACCAAGTTGGTGTTCGCAGAGATGAACTCCTTCGCCCAATCGGCTTCTTGCTGAGTGCGGACCATGACGGTTCGCACGTGCTTGAGCAGCCACCGATCGAGCGGGGTTCGTTTGATGCGGCTGTTGAGTAGAACCACATGGGTGCCGCCAAGGGCTGCTCCCACTACCAGCACTGGAAAGCGATAGCGCTCCGTGAGGATCATCACGTCCGGCTTTACTTCGGCCAGATATCGCATGACAGGATAGAAAAAGTCGAACGGCCAGTAGCTGAGTTCCCAGTCGGGATGGGTTTGGCGAACGTCGGAGATAGTTTTTGCGTCTCGCAGGGTCCAAGCCAGTTGCACTCGGGGTCTAAGTTCGGTGAGCGCACCCGCGATTTGTCTCATGATGACCAGTTCGCCGTCGCTGGCACCCACGAGGGCCACGCGTGGACCGTCTAGTTTGGGTTCAGGGCTGTGCTGAACGATTCCGCTGAGCCACCGTTCGGGGTTGATCTCGTCGATTTTTCGATACTTCAGGTATCGGCGCACCTTGTGAGCGATGAAGTAAGGCGAGAGTGCCAGGCCCAGAAGAGACCATCCAAGGAGCCCGGGGGACAGGCATAGCCGTAGTGCTTTGTGACTCGTGCGCATTCGACCGCTCGGAGCCTTCCTA
>CAZAVC010000277.1:0-3716 GCA_964488265.1 uncultured Fimbriimonas sp. | reverse complement strand
GCACCACTGCAAAGATCGACGGCATCGTCTACACCATCAACGGTGCAGGTAGCCCCGTGCAAACGATCGGATCGACGATTTCTTTCTCGCTCCCACAGGCTTTCGTCCTCACGGGAACGAAGACGGTAGAACTGGTCTATTCGGTCAGCTCGGCGCCTCTTGCGCTTGCACGGGTGAACCAAACGTCGAACATCATTGCGTCCGGTACGGGCAGCGTGAAGTTTGATACGCTGTTCGTCAACGGTGCCACCAACGAAACGACGTCGTCCACGTTCACCGGAACGAACACGCCGACTTTCAGCTATGACTTTGTGAACCAACTTCCTTCTTGGAATACGGTTACCACCAATTTGACGCTCACAGCCGGGTCGGGGCGAGCGAAAGCGTCAATTTACAATGCGAACTATGAGCCGGTTCCGGAGCCCGCAACGCTTGCGTTGATGGTCTCGGGTCTGGTTGGTCTCGCGGTTCGAAAGAGGAGAAAATGAAGACACTAACAACCCTTGGGTTGCTTTTGGGAACCGTCGCGGTATCTCATGCAACCTTCTTTAACACGGTCGATTTTTCGGCTGTCGATGAAGCGGCTACCCCGGTCAATGTCGGGCAGTCGTTCACCGTACTCGGCAACAGCTACACCGCTAGCTTCAGCTCGTTTGCGATCGCTTCGCCTCGGCAAGCCATCGACGTCGTTTGGAAGTTCGACTTCGATACGACGCAAGCAACGCTCAACTCGCCTGTTTCTGCACCATACATCGCGGTGAAGCAAACGCTCAGCGGTCGAGTGCGACGCACCACCGGTTCCGGTTCGGTTAACGTCGAAGCCGACCTTACGGAGCAGATTCTCAACTCGCTCGGTCAAACCGTAGCCAACGCAGGAAACACCAACTCGTTCGCCGGCTCCACCGACGACGTGACTTATCTGCCGTTCAGCTTCAGCCTTACCACCAGCTTCCCAGCGCTCACCGCCGGTCAAGCCCAAAAGAATAACCTCGTCATTCGCACCAGTGCGGACACCGAGGTGATCGTGGATTCGATCAAGCAAGAGTTCACGGCTGTTCCTGAGCCTGCCACTATGGCAATGCTCGGTGCCGGTCTTCTCGGCATCGCGGCTCGACGCCGACGCAAGTAAGCAAGATCCGATCTTAAATCGGACGCTCCTTTTTTGACCGCAAACCAAATGGGCCCCCTCAGCTAGAGGGAGCCCATTTTCTTTGCCTCGGGTAACCGCTTACGCAGATTCCACGCTGAACTTCACGTGGATGCCCCGTCGCTGAATCTCGTCCACAAACTCGTGACCGTTCATCGCGTTCTCGTATCGGAGGGCACCGGGCGAGAACTTACCGTTCGCGGCTGCAATGGCGTGAATCGCAATCGAGAAGCCGGTCAGGCGCTCCATGGAGGTGAACCCGGTTTCCTCGCACTGCTTATCGAAGATATCGATCTGTAGCTGAGTGCGCTTGCCGCTCTTTTCGCCGATTCCGAGCGCGCGGATGGCGCAGAGGTCCAAATCTTCATATTTCGCCAAGGCGTCGCCGAACACCTTCACGAAAACATCCTTGGGGCGAACCTTGGCGCCCTTGATCTCCACTTCATCCTCGCGCCAAAGACCGAACTCCTTATAGAGCAGCATCTTTTCGCAGTGACCCGGGAAGCGAATGGTTTTGTACTCGTAGTTCTTCAATCGGCCTTGAAGGGTGTACGGGGCGGTGCTGGTGCCTCCGCTGGTGACAAATGCCTCCATGGTTCCCAGTTGCTCCAGGTGAATGGTCTCCAATTCCGTGAGCGTAGGGATCATGTGAATCTCGTTGTTGCGAAGAACCACCGCTTCAAAGTCGTACTCGGCAACTAGACCTTCTACATTGAAGGTGATCTTGTAATTGAACGGCGGCTTCGGATTCTGCGGAAGCACGCCGCAGTACAGCTTGATCGTGTCCGTCGAATCGAACTCTTCAATCAAGTACATCGCCAGACTGTTGACCAATCCGGGAGCAAGACCCGTATCGGGGATGAGCGTCACGCCCGCTTCCTTCGCCAAGCCGTCCATGCCCAGCGTCTCCTGGGTGATCTCCGTGTTTCCACCCAGGTCCATCATGTGCGTCTTGGTCGCAATGGCAACCTTGGCAACGTGCGGGTGCATCCAGTAAGGGAGGCAGCTCAAAAGAACATCGAAGTCGTTGAGAAAGGCACCCAGAGCGTCGGCGTCCAAAGCATTGACCTCGGCCGATTCCACAACCGTCTTCCCTAACAATTTGTTCACCCTTTCGGCCGATTTCTTAGACTGATCGGCGCTCACGTCGGCGACAACAATCCGATCAGCGTCGGCAAAGCGGGCAAGATCGTAAGCGGCGGCGGTGCCTTGCATTCCGGCACCTAAAATAGCGAATCGTTTACTCATGTTTTCCCAAACTCCTTTGTGAGGGGACGGACCAAAGGCGTCCGCCTGTTCCCTTCATTAGACCTCAAGACGGTTAGACTCGAAAACGGTTCCTTATGCGAGTTAACGTATTCCGGTAACGTTTGCGAATGGTCCTTGATTCCCTAGACCATTTGGTGCTGACGTTTCCCGATTTGGCGGTTGCGATCGACTTTTACACCCGTGTCCTAGGCATGCGTCATGAACAGTTTGGAGAGGGGCGTCATGCCGTAGCTTTCGGCAATCAAAAGATCAACCTTCACCCCCTGGGCTCCGAATATCTTCCCAAGGCCAAGAATGTCCAGGTGGGTTCCGCCGACCTCTGCTTCCTCACTCGCACCCCACTAGAAGAGGTTGTCGCTCATCTGCACGAGCAAGGTATCGCCCTAGAACTGGGTCCCATTCGCAGAACCGGTGCAACGGGTCCCATTGTCAGTGTTTATATTCGTGATCCCGGCGGTAACTTAATCGAAGTCGCCAATTCCGTGCCTTGAACCGTTCTTTTATGTCCGACTCCTCTTCCCGAGCTCTGCCCACTGCGGACCGCATTGCGTTTCCGATAAAGGGCGGTCAGGCTTCCGATTTCATCGGTCGGCAAGTAGCGGGCATGATCCGACGATCGGTTAAGTCTAGGTTTAGAGCGGTTTACTTAAACACATCCTCGGAGCCGTTGCCGGAGAAGTGTATCTTTGTTCCCAACCATCACGGCTGGCACGATGGCTACGTGATGTTCCACGTGTTGGAAGCTCTCGAGCGACCGTTCCTCGATTGGATCACCGAATTCGACGCCTTTCCGCTTTTCGCAAAGGTCGGCGGGATGCCTTTCCCAGCCGACGATGCCACGCGGCGCGCCACGACCATCCGAGAAACCATTCGGCGAATGAACAACGAGGGCCGTTCGCTGCTTCTGTTCGCAGAGAGTCACCTGCACCGGGGCCCACAACTTCTGCAGTTCGGCAAGGCGTTGGAATTGATCGCCAAGAAGGTGCCCGATGCGGCAATCATCCCGGTTGCGATTCGTTACGACATGTCGCTACACGAACGGCCCGAATGCTTTGTTTCCACCGGGAGCCCGGTGCCAAGATCGGTTTCCCTGGAGGCCTCGGCCGATCCCGACTTTCCAAACCGAACCGCCCCCGTCGCTGAACTCCCCCTTGCCGATCGCACGCGATTAGCCGTTCGCGAGCTACTCGACCAAACCAACGCCAAGATCGAGCATGATCCCGACGCGTTCGGGCTGCTGGTGGCGGGCACCCTAGACGTGAACGAACGAATGGACATGCGTCGATTCAAGAAGGTTCGT
>CAZAVC010000276.1:2140-3727 GCA_964488265.1 uncultured Fimbriimonas sp. | reverse complement strand
GAAATTTTTGATGAACTGGGCCGAGCACCTACAACGGATACCTATCTTTTCCAAGGTGCCGTTGCCTATTCTTCATCAACTCTCTGAGGTTTGCAGTGTCCGAACTCTCGAACCCGAACAAGTTTTATTTCGGCAGGGCACTACCGGAAATGAAGTGTTCGTGGTGATGTCGGGTTCGGTACGAGTCGAAGCAAGAAGCGATGCTGGATTAGACGTTACCATTGCAACTCGCGGACCTGGCGACGTGATTGGCGAGATGGCAATTCTTGAGAATCAGCCTCGGTCCGCAACCGTCACCGCATCGCGATTTTCTCGACTGTTGGTGCTCTCACAGCATGATTTCACGCGAATGATCGAGCGAAATCCTCAGCTGGCAGTCGAAATGCTCTCCCACCTTTCCGGGCGAATTCGACAGCTATCGTTGACGATCCTGGAAAGCAGGACCGAGTCACTGCGGGAGAGAGTGCATCATTACTTCTTGAGTAAGCGAGATAAGAACGACCTTGTTCTACTCGATGTTCCACAGCGGGTTGTTGCTCAAGAAATTGGCTGTACAAGAGAAGCCCTCAGTAGAAATCTATCTCAGCTAATTTTAGAAGGGAAACTTGTTAAGATCTCCCGATCTCAATACGTCATTAAGCCCTAGCGACTGTTCTCTTAGCCGCTAGGGTTGATTGGGTTCCTACTAGGGAAGGGTTTTTACTTTCGTCGGCGTCGACTCCTTACGATTCCAAACAAACCGACCGAAGCCGCAAGAATGGAAGTTGGCTCGGGGACTGCTGCCACCACGTTCACGCTTAGATTGTCGAAGTGGGTTGTGATCGTATCGGCAAAGGCGGTGGAGGTGGCGTAGCTGAAAACCCCAAATTTGAGGTTAGAGCCGACGAGGCTGAAATCTGGGTGACTGGTCAGATTTAAAACGTTACCGGACACCACGTCGACTTCGGCGAAATCGTTTGCCGTGAGACCCGAAGCAGAAGTGCTGGAGTACGGAGCAAACGGAGACTCGGTAAGAAGCGCCACGTAGTGCTTCCCGCTTTGTTCCAGGGCGAAGCCGAAGTAAGCCGTGCCAAACTGGTCCTCCGATGAAGAGGTGTAGTCCACACCCAGGTTGACGTGCGAAACACCCGTCGAGGGAATCATGTAGGCGCTACCTAGGGCCAGAGCAGAGACTGCCGTGATCTCGCCAGGAGCCACGAGATGCGTGACCCGCATACCGTTGCCAGGGTTGCCACCCGTCGATGTGCTTGTGACCGATGTGCTAGAGAGCGTTCCGAACTTAGCGTAAGTCTTCGTGTAGAAGAACGAGCCCATGATGGGGTCGTTAAAAGTGAACGCGGACGATAGCGAAGTGGCGGCCACGAGACCAAGAGGAAGGATCACTTTCAGACCGATTCGCGATCGGCCGGAGCTCAATACAGTTTTCATTTTCAATCCAAGAGCGACATCGCTCATGGAGAAAAGTGTGTGATCCCTCTCGCAGACTTTCAGTGATCGCGATCACAACCGACCAAAGCCTGTCATTGCGACGGGGAGTCGGAGGGTTTCAACAGTTCCTTGATCGGCTCGACCGCATACCGGAGCGCA
>CAZAVC010000276.1:0-2130 GCA_964488265.1 uncultured Fimbriimonas sp. | reverse complement strand
GAACACTGGCCACCAGATCAGGTCGTTCGTTAGAATGGTTACGCCGAACTTCCAGGGGAGTTCGCCTTTGAGCGCGGTGAACAAGAAGCCAACGGGCCCGAAGATTTTGCCGATGAGACCCACCCAAACCAGCGCGGCGTAACGCTTCGGGTCTTTGGCGATTAGCCAGTAGCCGATAGCGTAAACCTGAACGATCATGCCAACCGACTGCCAGATGCCCGGGTAGTTCGGACGCTCCATTTGAAGAAGTTCGAACAGGTGATTGGGGAAGAGAATCACCCAAGTGCCCCAGACGAAGTTGTAAACAGCAGCGGCAAGGAACCACCGCCTGAAAGAAGTTAACCGGTGCGTATCTTCGGGCACAACCATATCTACGAGCGATGATTCTAAGAGTCGCCTTCGCCCTCGAAGGGCGAAAGAGTGACGAGTCGCCCGAAACTCAGGTTAGCGCATTGTTAAGAAAAGCGTGAATCGAGGGTGAAACCAGGGCTTCAGGATCAGCTCGACTTGGAGAGCAAGTTAATTTGCTGTAGAATTTTCATCGGAGAGTGTTTTCCAATGAAATTTGCATTAACAAGTGTTGCACTTCTAACGTTTGCGGCCAGCCAGGCGACTATTTTGACCTTTAGGGCAAACACAGGAGGCTCGCTTCCAGCGGGCGCGGTGACGGGGGCCCCCTGGTATGGTGACCGCGTCAACGCATTGACGGTTGGGTCCTATTCGTATGGAGTGGGATCGGAGGGATTCACACCGAACGTCGATGTGCGGTATTCGGGCGATCGCTCGACTCCAACCCCCTATTCGACTGGATATGGCACTCTTTCGACCGTGCTTTGGGGCAACTCAAACTCTGGTGCCACCGACGTCAACCGCACAACCATCTCCTTTACGGCCGACGCTGGATACGATGTTCGCATCCTCGGGTTTAAAGCCGCCGACTGGAGCAACAGTCTTCAGGGCGTAACACGTAATCTCTGGATCACCAATGGTTCCACGACGATCTGGTCTTATGCGGGAAGCATCGACCACGTAACGTTCAACGAATTTGATCTGTCTGGGCTAAACGTCTCTGGGTCGACTCTCACTTTGAACTTTGACCACGGCTGGCACACAGGTATCACCGATGTGATCTTTGCGCAGTCGGCGGTTCCAGAGCCCGCTTCAATGCTTGCTCTCGGCCTGGGTGCAGTCGCTCTCGTCCGAAAGCGCCGCAAGTAATTCGGTAAACAAACTAAACGAAACGCCTCTGCCTGTAGGGCAGGGGCATTTTTTATTTAGGCTCGTTGGTAAACGCGAACCCAATCCACCTCGAACTTGGAAGGGAAGCGAGTCTTTTCGGTTTTACCGCCCGTGGCTCCGATCGCTAGGTTAAAGATGATGTGGAATCGCCTACGGAAAGGGTTCGTTCCGTCCCAGTTGAGAGTTTTGGAGAGATCGATTTCGTTCAGTAATCGACCGTCGACGTAAAGCCGAATGAAGTCCTTATCCCAGTCCATCCGCCATAGGTGAAACTTGGAATCCCAAGCAGGATCAGCGTCGAAAAACTCTTTGATGGGGGTTGGAACCGCATCCCAGGTTGCGGATGAACCTTTCTCCGATCCCTTCCAACAGGCGTTGGCGTGAAGCTTCTGCTGATAATACTCCATCACATCGATCTCTCCCTTGTACGGCCAGGGACCCTCGTCACCAACAAGCCAAAAGGCAGGCCACAAACCGTCCTCCGCCTTTATTCGACATCGCGCCTCAAAGCGCCCGTAGCGCCAGCCACGCTTGCCCGCCGTTTTGATACTTCCAGATGAAAATGGAGCGAACTCACGATTGAGCTTCCAGTCTTTGGAATCGGCCTGATACTTCGGGTTACGAACCTTATCCGGCTTGCCCGTTATCACCAGCAAACCGTCGACGATCTGAACGTTTTGTTCCTGATACCACTGCGGTTCTTGGTTCCGAATGTATCCAAGCTCGTAGATCCAATCCTGGGTGTTTGGTTTGGTGCCCGAACTGAATTCGTCTGACCATACCAACCCATATCCTTCCGATTTGTAGACCTCTTCGGGGCCCGCTGAATTCGGGAAGATGGATGAAATGGACCCAGCGAATAGAAGAGCAACGGGCGTGATCAATTTTTCA
>CAZAVC010000275.1:0-3727 GCA_964488265.1 uncultured Fimbriimonas sp. | reverse complement strand
GGACCGAGAATCGGGACCGGGTGAGGGGTCCGAAATTCCCCTCTATGGAGGGGTGGCGCGGAGCGCCGGGGTGGTCTCCCACGAGCCGCGAAAAACCCCTAAATCTGGAACGTAAAGCCCGCCAGCGTCGGAGCCTCGTCCGTCGCTTCTTCATCCGCGATCCCCGGATACGCATCCGCATGGACCACCGTAAAGAAGCACGCCGCCTCGTTCACATCCACCCGCATGCCGAGCTTGGTCACCCAAACATCCAGCGAATACGGACCGGGCTTCAGCCAAGGACTCCGCAGCGTGAACTCGATCTCCTGACCATCGGTCGGGTGGAACCACTGCTCCAACAGCCGAGCGTCGCACTGAACCACGATGTGGCCCATCGAATCTCGGATGAACGCCTTGAGGAACATCTTGTCCTCGGTTGGCTTGTGCTGCTGCAACTTAAACCGGAAGGTCTTTGCTTCGTCCGCGTTGTAAATCTCTTTATCGGAGCGCACGTCGATCGACCGAAACTCGCCCGATCCTTCCCGCTTGGCAAGTGCCGCCGGATCTGGATTCTGAGCTAGGCCGTAGTACAGCGCGACCGCCTGCTCCACGTCGCCATCGTGAATCTTCTGACCCCGATTGAGCACCACGCACCGATCGCAAAGCATCGAAATGAGGTTGATGCTGTGCGAGACGAACAGAACGGTTCGACCCTCGGCCGAGGCATCCTTCATCTTGCCTAAACACTTGCGCTGAAATTCGGCGTCACCAACGGCAAGCACCTCGTCGATGACCAGCACGTCGGTCTCCAAGTGAGCCGCAATGCCGAACGCAAGCCGAGCATACATGCCAGACGAGAACCGCTTAACGGGCGTATCTAAAAACCGCTCGCAACCCGCAAAATCCACGATCTCATCAAAATGAGCGTCGATCTCCTTGCGCCGCATTCCCAAGATGCTGCCGTTGAGATAGATGTTCTCCCGAGCGGAAAGCTCCTCGTGAAAGCCCGTTCCGACCTCCAACAAGCTGCCGACTCGACCGCGAATAAACGCCTCGCCCGAAGTAGGCCGAGTGATGCGGCTGAGAATCTTGAGCAGCGTGGATTTACCCGCGCCGTTACGACCAATGATGCCCAGAATCTGTCCCGGAGGAAGCTCCAGATCGAAATCTCGCAACGCCCAAAACGTTTCCGCCTCCGCACCCTTGTGCTTGATTCGGTACGACTTAGAGAGCTTCTTGGCCTCTACGGCAAGCTGATTAGATGGCATCGGCAAACTTCTCCTCTAGTCGAGCGAACACGAACAACGAGACCACAAAGATGACCACGGCAAACACCAGCCCGTAAGTCACTGCTCCCCAGTTCACGTGAGTGGAGCCTAAAAGCGACCATCGGAACCCTTCCACCAGTCCGGCAAGCGGGTTAAGGTAGGCGATCGACTGCTCGGTGGGTCCTCGCGAAGAAAGCGAATAACCAATCGGAGTCACGAACATCAGCAGGTTGGTGAGCAGCGGAATCAAGAACGTGATGTCTCGATAGAACACCATCAAGCTGGATGTGATGACGCCAAACCCAATGGAGAGCAGCAGGATCATGCCGAACCAAAGCGGCAGGGTTAGGATCATGGCGCTGGGCACCACGCCCTTAATGAGCATGATGGGGACCAGCAAAACCAGGCCCACACCAAAGTCGATACAGCCGGAGAGCACCGGGCTAAGCGGCAGAATCAACCGTGGGAAGAACACCTTGCTCACCAGATTCCGGTTCATCACAAACTGTTGGCTAGAGCGAGAAAGCGTTTGCGAGAACGCGCTGAAGCCCAGCGAGCCCGCGAAGCTGAACACGAACGCGTCCACGCCATCGGTGCCCAACTTGGCAATGCGAGTGAAAACGAAGTACTGAACCACCGCCATGATGAGCGGCTGAAGAACAACCCAAGCCACGCCCAAAGCGGTTTGCTTGTATCGAACCTTGATGTCCCGTGTGGCAAAGGTTACGAAGAGGTCTCGGTATTGCAAAAGGTCGCCCAGGCCTAGGTCAAAAAAACCTTTGCGGGCGCGAATATGGGTCACGGGCAGTTTGCTCTCTGCTCGATTGATCATGCGTGCATCTCTTTTTGGGTCGCGTATCCAGACGAAATGGAAAACAGTCGATTCAAACATTGCGAGATTCGTGCCGGTAAGCCCGTCTCGCCCTTTTTCGCTCGCTTCTTTGCGAGTCTTCTTGCTGTCCTAACCCGTTCGCTCATGAGAACCGGCACCGAACAACTTCCCACTAGTGTATCGGAATACGAAGGGGCAAACCTCTCGCAATACAGATAGGAAGTTGCGTTCCTTTACGTTCAGGGCTCGGGGGCGCATCCTTTCTGAGCGCCGACCGGTGATAGGCTTACTTCATCATGCCAAAGGAAGTTGTTTTTCAAGCGTTTGAAGTTCGGGGTCGTAAGTATCGGGTGTATGTGCCGGAAGGGCCCGGACCGCACCCCACCATTCTCTTCCTTCATGGCGCGGGAGAAAGCGGGCTAGACGGCGAACGCCAAGTCACCGTTGGACTCCCGAAGTTCGTTTCCACCCAAGAGCGATGGCAGAAGTTCATGGTGGTTTGCCCGCAAAAAGGCGACACCTGGGCGCTGTGGCCCTCTTACGAAGGGTTCCTGGACCTGATTCTTGCCGACGTGGACAAGCGGTTCAACCGAGACCGGTACCGAACCTATCTCACCGGTCTTAGCCAGGGGGGCAATGCGTGCTTCCGACTCGCCGGATCGCTCCGTTGGACCTTTGCCGCCGTCGCCCCCATTTGCGGGTGGGGCAATCCAGACCACATGGGCGCGGTGTTCAACACCACCCCGCTATGGGTGTTTCATGGCGAGGCCGACCCCGTGATCCCGGTCGAAATGTCGACCTCCATGGTGAAATGGATCGCCCGAAACGGCTTGCAACCCAAGCTCACCACCTATCCTGGTGTAGACCACAACAGCTGGGACAAGGCGTACGGAGAAGAGCCGCTCGACGAGTGGTTCCTAGAGCATCATCTTCATCCCATGCCCAATCCTCAGTAATTTGCCCCTGTTCGGCACCGGATGACTTAAACTAACGTCCATGGAAATCCCTCAACCAACCGCCGAGCACGAGCTGCTCAAGTCGTTCTGCGGCGAGTTCGTAGCGACCTCGGATCATAGCGAGGCGCAAGAAAACGCCCGCATGATCGGCGATCTGTGGTTGCTGATCGAGGGGAACGGCATGGCGGGCGACATCCCCCACAACTATCTTTTCACCATCGGCTTTGATAAAACGAAAGGGAAGTATGTCGGCTCGTTTGTATGCGCGATGATGGATCAGCAGTGGCTTTACGAGGGCCACCGGTCGGGCGATCGCATCTGCTTGTACTCAACGGGTCCGGCGTGCGATGGTTCGGGCGCGGAGTGGCAGTATCGAGACTGGTTCTGGATGGACGGTCCCAACCGAATGCTCATGAGCGAGCATCTGGACGATGCGGGCAACTGGAACGAGTTCATGCGCTCCACTTCGGTGCCGAAGTAGGCGTCGTTGCCAAGCAGAAGATCCTGACCCGGGCCATCGTTTTGGCGAAACATGTAGTCGGGGCGGAGCATCATTCCCCTCTATGGAGGGGTGCCCCGGTAGGGGCGGGGTGGTCTCTGGATATCTCAATCACCCCAAATTCACTTTTCGGAAATCCAACCCAAAGCGGCGGAGCCGCGAATCGTAGAGAACCGACCCACCAAAATTCCCC
>CAZAVC010000274.1:0-3733 GCA_964488265.1 uncultured Fimbriimonas sp. | reverse complement strand
CAACAATCGAAACGATCTGGAGCGAACTTCCCATAATCACTAGATATGGAACCCATCGCCGTTGTTGGACCGAAGCCGATCACCCTCAAAGAGGTTAAAGCGAATCCAAAGGTGCGCAAACTCATCGATGGCGCCAACGAAGTGCTGCGTGCTATGGGCTACACCGAACACGGACATCGGCACGTGGGCATTGTTTCGTCCATCACCCGATACATCTTGGAGAACATCGGTTCGGATCCTAGAGACATCGAACTAGGACAAATCGCCGCCTACCTGCACGACATAGGCAACGTGGTCCACCGAACCAATCACCCGATGCATGGCGGCGTGATCGCCTGGACGATCCTGAACGAAATGGGCATGGATGCTGCCGAGATTGCACCCGTGATCGGCGCGATCGGCAACCACGAAGAGTCGACCGGAATGCCGATTAGCTCCATGAGCGCCGCGCTGATTATTGCCGACAAGTCGGACGTGCACTTCAGCCGGGTGCAAAACCCCATTTTGGAAACCTACGACATTCACGACCGCGTGAATGCAGCCGTTCAAAAGAGCCGCGTTGAACTACTCAACGAGACTCGGCAAATTTGTCTCACGCTCGAAATTGATACCAAGCAAGCCTCGGTGATGGAGTACTTCGAAATCTTCCTAAGCCGTATGGTGATGTGCCGATCTGCCGCAAGAACGCTCGGGTACGACTTCACGCTCCAAGTGAACGGCACTTACCTTTCCTAACGGGCTGCTTAGCCGGCGCGACCCACTTTGCCCGCCATGGTTCGACTCACAGGTTTGCCGTCGTGAGCCGTAAGCAGCGGGTTCAAGGTCCGATTGACCTTCTCGGCGACAGACTGAGCCACGCTCTTTGAAGTCGCCCGGAGTTTGGAATCATGGGCCCACACTTTGGGCTCACCCTTTACAACGAAAACCCCGTCTTCGTAGGCTCGACAGGTGAGAGCGGACGGATCAGAATCTACGGCAATGCAAGATCTGCCGAATGCCCAAGAATCTAGACGATCGATCTGCTTGAGTCTCGCTCGCGAATCGGCAAAGGTCTGAACGTTTGCCTTGCCCACCGATAACGGAGTGCTTTCAGTCTTGAGCTGCGCGTTACCGTCTAACTTCGCGGTGAGATTCTGCGTGAATCCAGAGATCGTAGCGGCGGCCGAATCCTGAATTTTAAGGTCGAGATTAACCGATTGTTGACAATGCGTTTTCAACTGAGCATATCCGGTTAGCTCGACCAAGAGCGTGTTTCGAGACTCGCCAATATCGATCTTCGAATACCCCTCTCCAATCACCCTCAGGGTAGGAAAATCGCTTCGATCCATCTGCAAAACGGAGCGTCCGTTCACCCGAATCTGAGCAAGATTTGGAGCCGAAACTTCGATATCGATCAACTTAGACCGAGTTGCGGCACCCTTCCATTTCACCCTCAGCGCAGACTCCGAGTGCTCGAACTGGATCAAACGACTCGCTTCCGGGTGGAACGCAACTTTGACCGGGAGATGGCTGCCTCGCGACACTTTCACCCGAAAAGGACCGTCCACGCTCAAAAACTGAAAGGCCTTGGCAGGAACACGGTATGCGAGGGAGGACCACACAGGAACCCTGAACTCGCCGCCTTTCGAGGAATGGTCTAAAGTAGTTCGGTTGCGATTGACAACATGAACCGCCCCAAAAAAGATGGCGACCAGACCGATATTCCCGATGATCTTGATACCTGTGCCAAGGTTCATGAACTGTGATACTTATCACAGAGATCGCACGTTACCGATTAGGTCTTTATCCCTTACACCTTAACACTTACTTATCTTAATAGATTTAATCAAACTGTTCGTTAGCCTTGCGAATTCCAACGAGGATCTTCAAAACGTTGAACCTCTACCCGGTAGCCCGCAGGGTCAAATGCAAAGAAATGGTAAATCAAATACTTCGGGTTTAGCCGAGGCGGACCATCGACCTTCACCTCGTGCGCTAGACAGTGCTCGTACCAGCCATCCACATCTTCTGATACGAGCGTAAGGATGGGACCATCGGTCACCACCTGGGGCGTTGCTACGGTCGCCCCGCTCTGTTTGCAGAATCCAAAGAACGATCCTTCCCTTGCCCGATAGATCCGACAAACCCCTTGGTCCAACGCAAGTTCCATTTGGAGCACCCCGTGGTAGAACGCGTGCTGATCTTCCAGCGAGGGTACGGGAAGAAAAACAATGGTTTGCCCTATGCGAGGCAAACCATTGTTGGTTTCAGGGGTCTTCGGCAGGGACATCAAAGCCAGTATCTCCGAAAGCCCGCTGATGAACGTTATCTCTTCCGTCGTCGCCTTGCAATCACGCCCGCCGACGCCAGGCCAAGCCCAATGATCGTGAACGGTTCCGGGACGGCTTGGAACGTTGTCGCCACCACATGCTTTCCAATCTGCCAACCCAAAGACTTCCCAATCTCGTTATCGAACGAGAAGTGGATGCCACCGTAAATCCGGCTCATTCCCGCCTCGTCCATGGCTTGGCTGAACGAGTTGAATTGCCGCGTGATGCCGTACGTGTCGTCCGTGAAAGAGAAGCTTTGATTGTCACCGTACAGCGCCGCAAGGCTCGCCGCCGCCGCGCCAGAGAAGGTGGAGTGCCCGCTCACGCAAGAAGGGTGATTCGGGGTTGGTAACAGCGGGTTCCAAGTTAAATCCGGAGCGGTGCCACCGTTTCCGTCTTGGTCGGCAAGGCGAATCGCGGTTTCTGGTCGCCAGAAATCATCGGTGTACTTGACCTCCCACGCCGCGATACCCGCGTCTGCCAGAGAGGTGTTGAGGGCGCCGAACATGCGGACGTTATCGGCAAGGGTGTTCCCCCGATTCTGTCCGATCGTCTGAGCCACCTGGTTCCACTGACCGGGAGGGGTGTAGCTGTTCCCACCCGCTCTCCAGAAGTAAGCGATTTCGGTTTGGTCGGCCGTGCGCAACACGCTCGTTGCCGAACCGAGGAGCTTCACCTCGTTGAGCGATTCGGCGTATTTCGCGCTGCTGAGAATGGGGGCCGTACCGCCATCAAATTGACGATTGGAATCCATTGAGAACGTAGCAACGTCTCGCCAATGGGGCAGCGCTCCGGGGAGACCGCTGTCGGTCGGGCGCCATTTTCCAGGATCGTTGGAGCCCATGTACGGTCCAAGGTTCACGTACGCCCCATCGTTGTCTCGGCGATTCAGAATGGCTGCCGCTGAGCGTCTTCCCGCTTCCAGACCTTGCTCGATAGACGACCCCGAACCCAAGAGGTCGAGACGCTGCTGATAGATCTGACTGAGCTGAGTCGCACGCGTGGGGAAAAGGGTGCGGAGGGTTCGGTAGTTCGCCTCGGCAACGGCGGCTCGAGCATCGGCTCCGGAGTAGTTGTCTTTGAAGACGTAAGCCTTTCCGATGCGCTCGATGGAATTCACCGCATCGTAAGAGGCAATAGAAGCGATCGCCAGATTTCTAGCCGCCATGGGTGGTGCAGTGTTAGTGGACTTGATGGTCTCTAGCGCCACCTGATTCCAAAAAACCGCTTCGTCAGAGGCAAGCGCAGAGGCGGAGATTGCCCCCAAAACCAATCCTCCAAGCCCAATTCGATACCAAAAAGCATTCGCGAAACCGCTCATGCAAAGAGTGGCTGCAGGATTCGTGCCAATCGCGGATCGATCTCGCCCTGGCCAACGCCTTTGGCTCTGCGTTGACACGAAAAGGTGAAGATGCTAAGTTTTC
>CAZAVC010000273.1:0-3745 GCA_964488265.1 uncultured Fimbriimonas sp. | reverse complement strand
CCGCCCATCGAGAATCTGCCGCCTTCTGTCAAGTTGCTGAGTAACATTCAGGACTACTTCATTTCCTGCTTTTTTAGTACCGTTGCAACGTGCTTTACGGTGGGTATGGGAAAGATGGCGATCTTGCAGTATCGAAACCAGGAAGTGACAATCGGCGTCCTCTTTCGCCCTCTCGAACGATTCGGCGCACTCTACCTCGTTCACTTCTTTACCGGAATCATTGCCGGGCTTGGCTTGTGCTTCTTCGTACTCCCGGGCTTGTACCTGTTTGGAAGGCTCTTTTTTGCTCCCTACTTCATAGCTGTCGACAACTGCGAGTTCTGGGAGGCGATGAGCAAATCTTGGAAGGCAAGTTCGGATTACGTTTTCGGCATTCTGCTGATTGCAGCTGTGTCGTGGTTTGCATCGATCCTCGGTATCGCCTTGTTTGGTATCGGGCTCCTGATGACGATGCCCATTTACGGGATTGTTATGGGACTCACTTTCGCGACATTCCGAGAGGATGATCCGAGACCCAAAAATGGTGGTTTTCCCGACCGCTCAAAAAGGCGGCGTGCGTCCGAGATCCCGAACGAAGAGCCAGAGTTTTGAGGTGCTACGCTGATAGATCCCCGGCTTCGTCAGAACGGAGCATAGACAACCGCCTTAACTCTGTCTAAACTATCAGCCGTGGAAAACAACTATCCTCCGACAAATCCTCAATCGAACTACCAGCGTGGCGGTGCTGGTGGGGGATGGGTTCGCCCCCCTGGAGTCTACTTTGAATTGATCGGTGAGTCGTTTAACCTCATCAAAGCGCAGCTAGGCGTTTGGCTTGGTGTCAGCTTCATTTCGGGATTGATCGTTTACGGTTTGTCTTTAGCCGTCAGCTTAGGAACAAACATGGCGATCTATGGCACACCACTGGGAGGAACAACGGACTCCGTTGATCCTGGCAAACTGGTACTGAGTTCGATCGTTTCGATTCTCTTCAGCACAATCACCTCCGCGATAATGATGTGCTTCTTCTGCGGATTTGGTCGAATGGCAATCTTACAGTCTCAGGGACACAAGCCTTCAATCGGCGAAGTTTTCGTGCCTTTCAAAAATTTCGGTGGGGTTTTCATCGCCTCCCTCGTTTATTCGATAGCGACAACCTTTGGGACAGTTCTCTGTGTTATTCCGGGCCTGTACCTCACGGGCAGACTCTGTCTTGCGTCTTACTACGCCGGCATTCGAGGAGACTCTGCGGGCGCAGCTCTCACGGAGGCATGGAATGTATCGAAGCCCCACGCTTGGGGTCTTTTCGGATTGTTCCTGGTCGGAGGTCTAGTGAGCGGTCTCGGCGTCATTCTCTGTGGAGTAGGACTTCTCTTCACCTTTCCAATCGCGGGCATGGTGATGGGCTTGACCTACGCAACTTTTGCACAGCAACAGAACCCAGTTCAGCCGGCGTAAGATAAATTGCCGCAGCGCGGCGGACCCACACTATGTACGAACTGAAACTATCGGGCGAGAATCGCGAGGTTCTCGCCCGAGCCCTCCAGGGAACACTCACTGATCTGATTGCGCTCGGACTTGCGGTAAAGCAAGCTCACTGGAACGTCGTAGGGCCCTCTTTCAAGCCTGTTCACGAGCATCTTGACCAACTTCGCGGCGAGTTAGATGAGTTTGTGGATGAGATCGCCGAAAGGATGGTTGCTCTCAGCATTTCTCCGAATGGACAAGTGAGCGACGTAGCATCGATCACGCGAGATGACCTTCTGCCTCGAGGTTGGATTCAGGATTCCGATGTGGTGAGACTGATCGCCTCCGCCTTGTATAACACCAACCTGCACGTTCGCGAGCTAATGGCGACGATCGAGGAGATCGATACGGTCACCGCCGATCTGATGCATGAAGTTGTCGCGGGACTCGAAAAGCAGTTGTGGATGTTCCGAGCCCAAGTGCGCTAACCGCGCACTTGGAACTCTAATTAGGCGGGCTGGTTTGTCTGGTTAAGAACGGCCAGCACGGAGCGAATATTCCAGTCGTGTTGCTCGAGCAGTTCGAGCGCTTCGTCCTTGGTCGCATTGGATAGCTCGGTTACGATCCGGGCACAGCGATCCTTAAGCTTCACGTTCTTGGCCTTCACATCGACCATTAAGTTCTCGATGACCTTTCCGCTAAGAACCATGCTCGCCGTGGAGATTCGGTTGAGCGCCAACTTCTGAGCCGTTCCCGCTTTTAAGCGAGTTGACCCGGTCAACACTTCCGGCCCGGTATCGAGAAGGATTCCCAAGTCGGCTTCCAACAGAATCGAAGTGTTTTTGTTGTTTGAGATTCCGCACGTCCAAATGCCTTTTTCGCGGGCGTGGCGAATGCCGGCTACAACGAAGGGCGTGCTTCCACTGGCGGCAAGACCAATCACCACGTCTCGCGATTCCAGGTTATAGGCGTTGAGTTCAAGCACGGCTGCGAGCGGATCATCTTCTGCATCCTCGACGGCGACGTTGGTTGCTGTTTTGCCGCCACTGACGATAGCAATAAAGCGATCGCTTTCAATGCCAAAGGTCGGAGGCATCTCCGCCGCGTCTGCGGTGGCGATTCGACCCGAGGTGCCCGAACCTAAGTAGAAAATGCGTCCTCCGGCAAGAAATGCCTCGGATACCTTGGTTGCGGCGAGGGCTAGCGCATCCTCGACCCCTTGAAGCGCTCGAAAAACGGCGTGCTCTTCCTCGTTCATCAGGCGAACGATATCCTTCGCGCTCATTTTGTCGAGCCCGTACGATCGGGGGTTTCTAGACTCAGTTCCCATGGTTCATTTCTCTCGCCAGTTCCACCGCGCCCCTTAGAGGAGGCTTGGTGAGCTTTGCGATCTGCAGGTGTCGCTTCGGAAGGTATCCGGCTAGCTTTTCCTCAAGTGTGATTTTGAAGTGGTTGCCCGCTTTCCATACCCCGCCACTCAAGGTAATTCGTACCTCTTCTTGGTCGGTGTGATGTTGAAGGACGTGCCCGACGATCACCTTGGCAAGCGAATCCATGTTGCGTTCAATGCTTTGAAGTGCGTAGTCGTGCCCCATCGCGGCATCGTTGCCAACTGCGCGGGCCAACTTCGCAAGGACTGTCGCTGGACTCGGTCCCCTATAAACTGCGGCAACAATATCGGGTTCTTCTAAAGACCCAAAAACTTCCTGTACCGTGTTTACAAGGTAAGGAGAGGCTTCGGATCTCCGGTTCAAGAATTGCACCAGGGCATCGCGGCCAAAGTAGAAACCGCTTCCTTCATCGCCAAGAATGTATCCCCGCCCGCCGCTCTTAACGATCTTTCCACCGGACCGAGAACAAACCAGTGATCCTGTACCTGCTATGACGCAAAGGTCAGTTCCGGGTGCCGCGTAAAGGGCAGCGGTGTAGTCCGGTTCGGCGCGCAACTCAGCAGATGGAAAAAACTCTCGAAGGAGACTTATAGCCTTGTCTCGAATCTGCTCGTTGATGAGTCCGGCGAAGCATCCGCACACGAAATCGGGCTCGGGGCAGTCTTTGATGGCGTGGGCGAGATTGCGCCGAATCCGACTTTCTGGCGTACTTACAAGGTTCGCAGCACCGCTCTGACCTTGATAGAGAATATCATCAGGTTCGGAACCGACGGCAAGAACTCGACTCGAGGAACCCCCGCAATCTAGGCCAACAAACACCGCCATTCCAACTCGATATGATACCGTCCGAGAATCTGAGAGACCGAGCGTATAGGACCTACCACTGGGTCCGAATTCTTTCGATTCTC
>CAZAVC010000272.1:0-3775 GCA_964488265.1 uncultured Fimbriimonas sp. | reverse complement strand
CCACGATCGTCACCGCAATCCCTTACGTCAACAGCACCCCGCACATCGGGAACATTCTCACCACTCTTTCGGGTGATGTTTCCTCGCGCTATCATCGTGCTCGAGGCGAGGATGTGTTCTTTGTCGCCGGAACCGACGAAAACGGCCAAAAGATCAAAGAAGCGGCTGAGGCTCAAGGGCGAGAGGTCAACGAGTTTGTCCAAGAGATCGCCGGAAGATTCGAGTCCATCTTCGCAGGGATGAACATCCGGTACGACGGCTTTGTTCGTACTTCGCTGGAAAGACACCGATTTGTCAGCCAAGAGTTTTTCCGCATATTGCAGGCGAACGGTTTCATCTACCAAGCCACTTACGAGGGTTGGTACGACGTCTCCACCGAAACCTATTTCAAAGAATCGGACCTAGTCGATGGCAAGAGCCCCGACGGGAACGAGGTTCGGTGGGTGTCTGAAACCAACTACTTCTTCAAACTCAGCGCCTTTCAAGATCGGCTGCTGGAGCACATTGAGAACAACCCCGGTTTCATCGTTCCCGAAACTCGGAAGAACGAGGTGGTTTCGTTCATCAAGCAGGGTCTTCGAGACCAGGCAGTGAGTCGCCAGAATAACGGTTGGGGCATTCCAGTGCCCGGCGACGAGGGTCAAGTCATTTACGTTTGGTTCGATGCCCTCATCAACTACGTCACCGCAACGGGCTGGCCAGACGCAGGGTGGGAAGAGAAGTGGCCCGCCCTGGCGCAGTGGCTTGGTAAGGACATTCTCACCCGATTCCACGCAACCCTTTGGCCCGCGATGCTGATGGGTGTTGGGCTTCCGCTGCCTAAGCATGTTGTGGCGCACGCTTGGGTTCTGCTTGACGGCGAGAAGATCAGCAAGTCGAAAGGCAATGTGATCAAGCCGATCGAACTCAGTGAAGAACTGGCGCAACGCGCCAACTGCGCGCCGATGGTTGCGGTGGATGCCGTTCGCTACTACTTGATCTCTACCATGGGCTATGAGAACGACTCGATCTACTCCGATGTGGAGTTCGACCGTAAGTTCAACGTTGACTTGGCGAACGATCTTGGTAACGCGCTGAATCGATCTTTGGCCATGACCCACAAGTTCGTGGGTGGGGTCATTCCAGAGGGAGAGATTGAAGCGGACGTCGCGCAGGCGATCCAGACCGCCAAGTCGGCGTACGAATCGGCCATGGCGGGATTCCGACTCGAGAAAGCGTCCACTGCGGCAAGTGACCTCATTCGGTTCCTGAACAAGTACATCGACACCGCTGCGCCTTGGGCTTTGGCTAAGAACCAAGACCCTCGTCTCGGGTCGGTTCTGCGCTCGATGCTGATGTGTCTCCGCTCCGCGGAAACCATGTTCCGACCGATCATGCCTACCGCTGCCGATGCCATTGCCGATCAACTTGGTCTGGCACCTGCCGTCGCGTGGGATTCCATTGGCACGCCAGAGTCTTTGCCTGCGGGGACCTTAACCAAGACCCCAACGCCGATTTTCCCGCGACTGGAAGCACCGGCCAAAGCCGATCCTGCCAACGTCGCTCTCAAGCCAGAAAAGAAAGTTAAGGACACCAAATCTGTGGAAACCACCGAAACCAAGACCGAAAAGCCGGAAGGCGTTATCGACCTCATCTCCATCGAAGACTTTGCGAAAGTGCAAATGCGGGTCGGGCGGGTCTTTGAAGCCGAGTTCCACGAAAACAGCGACAAACTCCTGAAGCTTCAGGTGCACATCGGCGAGGAGAAGCGACAGATCGTAGCGGGTATCCGCAACAACTACTCGCCGGAAGACCTGATCGGTCGCCAGGTGGTGGTGGTTTACAACCTCAAACCTGCAAAGCTCCGCGGAGTCGAGAGTCAGGGCATGTTGCTTGCGGCGACCAACGCCGAGGGTGGCGCAATCCTGCTTCAACCCGATAAAGAAGCCCCCGAAGGCGCCCAGGTTCGATAATCTGCATCCGGTTGTCCGATCTGTTCGTAATGGAATCGGACAACGCTTCTTTCGAAGAATCCAAAGATCATGGCAAGAAGACTCACTCTGAAGGAGCAGATTCAGAAGAACAAGCGTGGGAGCGCTGTTTTTGTGAGTCTCATGGTGCTGCTTCTCGCAGCTCTCACCACTTGCGTGGTCGGTTACTTCGCGCCGAAGCAGTGGTACTTCGGGACAGCCGGAGGACTTGGTTTAGGTCTGCTCGCGGGTGTGATCGCTCGCTACATGGGTTCGAAAATCGTTCTCTCCATCACCCACGCTCGAGAAGCCACGGATGTGGAGCACCGACGGTTAAAAAACGTCGTTGAAGAGATGGCGATTGCGGGCGGAGTGCCCGTGCCCAAGATTTACGTGATTGACGACAGCGCGCCCAATGCTTTCGCAACGGGTGGCGATCCCAAGTCGGGCATTGTTGCGATCACGACGGGCCTGCTGGAAAAGCTCGATCGAGACGAATTGCAGGGCGTGATGGCGCACGAGATCGCCCACATTCGCAACTACGACATTCGATACATGACCACGGTTTCCATCCTTGCGGGCATGATTGCTTTGGTTGCCGACCTCTTTCGCGAAATGTCTTGGCGGGGCGCACGACGTCGATCCGGTGATAGGGACGAGAACAATCTCGGCATCATCTTCCTCGTTGTGGGCTTGATCCTCTCCATCTTGGCGCCCCTAGCGGCGGTGCTCCTTCAGATGGCGGTGAGTCGCAAACGGGAATTCCTTGCCGATTCAACCGCGGCGGCAATGACCCGATATCCCGAAGGGTTGGCAAGGGCGCTCCAGAAGATCGCCCATGACCAAGATCACTTGGAGAGTGCCAATCGAGCAACCCAGCACATGTACATCATCAACCCGCTCAAACTTGGCGGTGGAGGCTCGGATCTCTTCAGCACTCACCCCGATACAGGTGAGCGCATCAAAGCCTTGATGGGTCTAGCGGGCAACTATCAGACGGAGAGAAAGCTTGGGCTTTCCCCGAAACCGCTCAACGATTAACAGTGCCCTGAATATTCAGGACTCGGATTTTGCAAAAACCGGCTGATACTGTGGAATAAGCCCCGTACCCGCAAGGGTGCGGACAACGACGTCAGTGGGGCAAATATGAACAGTTATCTTCGAACCAACGGAGGTTCGCAGTGAGTCGCGGTGATTATTCCGACGCGCTGCGCAAGGCGACGCAGGTCGCCCTCTCCGATATCGCCAAACTAGTCGGGTCCTCTTCCGAGGCCGTCATCGTCGGAGGACTTGCTCCGCAACTTCACTTTCCAACCGCGGATGAACGCTTTGTTGGAACAGGAGATATCAATGTGCTCGTTTCCGAAGACTTCGGAGTCATCGAGCCGATGGTGCCGCTCCACTCCAAATTTGCCGCGAAAGGCTTCGAGCCGGATCCGTTGCAACCCCACCGATACTTCCGCTGCCTTCAAGACGGTGTTCACATGGCGACGGTGATTGTGGAGTTTCTCTCGCCAGATAGGGATGGGGTCGGAGGTCTTCGCCGAATTCCCAAGGAAGAAATCTACGCGGTGCGGCATTCAGGCCTCGAGAAGGTTTTCGATCACCCCGTTTTGTGCCGAGTTGATGATCGCCATTCGGTACAGGTTTGCGACCTAGCCACATTCTTCGTTCTCAAGGCGACCGTGTTTGAAAACCACGACCCGCAGAGGCAGGCTAAGGACGCATACGACATGCTCTACTGCCTGCGAATGTCTTGCGATGGCGGCGAAAGTATCGCCGAGAGCCTTCTTGCCCGGGCAGACGATCCTTTCTACCGGGAAGGG
>CAZAVC010000271.1:0-3786 GCA_964488265.1 uncultured Fimbriimonas sp. | reverse complement strand
GGGCGGGATCAGGTTCTGCGACCTCACCTGCTGAGCAAAATAAATGCCCGTTCCAATAGCGGCGATGGCGGTCGCCCACACCGTTCCCGTGGCACCCATTAGGGGAACCAAGACGACGGTCAAGATCAAGTTGGCTAACGCCCCGATTCCTGTGGTTTTGGTCTCTATCGCAATCTGTCCCAAGCCCTTGAGCGCTGCCATGAACGGATCGGTCAGCACCTGTGCCGCCGCTCCAACCAGGAGCAATGTGAGCATCAGGCTTATCTGGGGCTCGTACGATCCCAGCCAGGCCGTCTGAAGGAATCGGTGCGACGCTCCCAGTCCGGCGATTACCACCCCAACAGCAAGGGTCACGGTCAAAACCACTCGATCTAGGATCGGGTAGATCTCAGCCGTTTTGTCTTGACTCTTTAGGTTCGCCGAAGCGGTGAGAAGCGGAACCGAGAAGAAGACTCCAAGTTCGGATACAAGATTCGCGAGCCGCATCGCTATGCCGTACCAACCGCTCCAGATAGGCGAAGCAGCGGCGGAAAGGATCACTCGGTCGAGTTGACCCTTCATCATGATCGCGGCGCGAGCAGCGGTGAGTTTGGCGGCGTAGGCCTTGAGTTCCATCCACTCCTCCTTCGATCCCAGCCGGGGCAGCAACGACATTCCGCCACCGAACTTCTGCGCAAGGAACGCTACGATGACGAAGTAGAGCACCGCTCCGCCCAGTTGGCCCATTACCGGAGCCCACAGCTTGAATCCGAATGCGAGCGCGATAAGGGTGATCACGTAGTTCGCAATGCTGGAAAGCAGCACCGCCACACTGATTTGTCCGCTCTTTTGCCGCGCTGAAACCAGCGCCGCCTGACATTCGCTCGCCCCGTTGAGTCCGAACAGCCCCGCCGAAACGGGCAACGCCCAAAGAAGCGTTGAGCGAAACTCATCCGGAATGCGCAGAAGCGAAAGGATTGGACCCGCGAGAACGGAGCAACCGAAAAAAGCCACCGCTCCCAGGCAGATCGCACTAAGCACGCCCATGCCCACCACCGTTTTGGCATGCTCCGTTTCACCTCTGCCGACCAGATGGCTCACTCTCCAGAGCATGGTGATTTGAAGGACGATCACCAATTGGGCAGTGAGTGTGGATACGGAGAGAACCGCCTCCCAAGAGCCGTACCCTTTCATGCCCACCCGGTTGATAATGGCGGGCACGGTGACCAGCGAAAGGAGAATGCTGAGCACCCGGCAGGCAAGAGTGACTCCCGCATTCTTGAAAATCTGGGCGAATCCGACCGTGCTCATTGGGGTTGGTTAGGCACGGGACGGATTCACGACAGGCTCTTGTGGGAAGGTTAAACCTTGTAGTAGTCGCGATACCAAGCAACGAATCGGCGAACGCCTTCTTCGATACTCGTCGATGGCTTAAACCCGGCGTCACGAACGAGATCGTCCACGTTGGCGTAGGTTTGAGGAACATCGCCGTCCTGTAGCGGCATCATGATCTTCTCTGCCTTCTTTCCAAGCGCGTCTTCCAAAACGCTGATCAGATACATCAACTCCACGGGCTGGTTGTTGCCGATGTTATAAACTCGGTACGGCGCGTTGCTGCTGAACGGATCGGGCTTGGCACCCGTCCAATCTGGGTCTGGTGCAGGTGTGAGGTCGGCAGTGCGGATGACGCCTTCCACAATGTCGTCCACAAAGGTGAAGTCCCGCTTCATCTGCCCGTGGTTAAACACCTTGATCGGCTCCCCGGCAAGAATGGCGCGAGCAAAGAGGAACATCGCCATGTCCGGCCTTCCCCATGGACCGTAAACCGTAAAGAACCGCAGACCCGTGGTGGGCAGGCGGAACAAGTGGCTGTAGGTGTGAGCCATCAACTCGTTCGCCTTCTTGGTGGCCGCGTATAGGCTCAGCGGGTGATCCACGTTGTCGTGCACACTGAACGGCATTGAGGTATTCGCGCCATAGACACTGCTGGAACTGGCGTACGTGAGGTGCTCCACCCCGTTGTGACGACACCCTTCCAGGATGTTGATGGTGCCCATGATGTTGGCATCGATATAGGCGTGGGGATTGGTAAGGCTGTACCGAACACCCGCCTGCGCGGCAAGGTGCACCACTCGGGAGCATTTGGCCTCCGCGAACAACTTCTCTGTCCCCGACTTGTCCGCGATATCCAACCGGTGGAACTCAAACCCAGGTCGACCCGTGAGCCGAGCCAGTCTGGCTTCTTTGAGGCTGACCTCGTAGTAGTCGTTGACGTTGTCGACGCCGACAACCTCGTCTCCGCGGTCCAAAAGCCGATGGGCAAGGTGCGAGCCAATGAAGCCCGCCGCGCCTGTTACCATGAATCGAGCCATTACAGTTTCGTTACCTTTCCTTGTGGGTCGGCCAGATTCTTCATGGCGTCCCGAGTGTCGAGAATTCGTTTGGAGTGCTTCAGCACAAAGCCGTAGTTCACATTGCTGTGCGGCGTGGTGACCACCACAAGGTCTGCGGCTTCGAGGGCCTCTTGAGTGAGCGGAATCCCGGTGTACTCTCGTCCGTGCTCCTCAAAACTGGGGAGATACGGGTCGTGAAAATCCACCTTCGCGCCGAGCGATTCAAAGCTGTGCAGCACCTCTATGGCGGGCGATTCGCGCCAGTCGTCAATGTCTCGCTTGTAAGCCATGCCCAGCAACAGAACTTTTCGCCCCTGCATGGCCAGACCATCCTGATTCAGAATCCGCATCGCCTTTTCGGCAACAAAGTCGGGCATTTTGCGGTTGATCTCGCCCGCAAGCTCAATGAATCGCACCCGGAAGTTGAACTCTCTCGCTTTCCACTCTAGGTAGTGAGGGTCGAGCGGAATACAGTGACCGCCCACGCCCGGACCGGGCATGAACTTCATGATCCCAAACGGCTTGGTATTCGCGGCTTCGAACACTTCCCACGCGTCGATTCCCATCCGGTCGCAGAGCATCGTCATTTCGTTGACAAGCCCGATGTTGACGGCTCGGAACGTGTTTTCGAAAACCTTCGTGAGCTCGGCTGCCTCACAACTGGAAACCGGAACCACCTGGTTGATCATCGCGCCGAACAGAGCAACCGCCGCTTCCAAAGACTTTGGACCGATGCCGCCAACCACCTTCGCGGTGTTCTGGGTGTGGAACTGGGGGTTGCCCGGGTCTACCCGCTCGGGAGCGTAGGCAAGCAAGAAATCTTCTTCGGCCTTCAATCCGCTCTTCTCCAAGATCGGCTTCAGCACGTCTCGCGTGGTGCCCGGATAAGTGGTCGACTTTAGGATCACCAACTGATCTTTGCGAAGCCGGGGAAGAATGCTCTCGCCTGCAGATTCCACGAAAGAAAGGTCAGGGTTGAGGTGGGAATCAAGCGGAGTCGGAACGGCGATGATCACCACGTCCAGATCGGCAATGGAATCAAGGTCGGTAGTTGCTTTGAACTTGCTCGAATTCAGATGCGTTTGAAGGTCTGCATCTGAGACGTCCTTGATATGAGATCGACCCTCGTTGAGCGCGTCGACCTTCGTCTGCGAAAGATCGACTCCGATGACCGTGAACCCTGCCGAAGCGGCGGTCATCGCCATCGGGAGTCCAACGTAGCCTAAACCTAAAACACCAACAAGAGCCTCTCGGTCCTGAATCCTGGAAAGGACATCGCTTCGAGCCACCCGCTCATGTTACCAGTAAGGCCCGTACGGCTCCGAAGCAATCAGGCATGTCCACTGGTTGGAATGTCGGTCCGGCAAGACCCTGCCGGACCAGAACATCACCGTCGTGCACCGCGCCGACGGCT
>CAZAVC010000270.1:0-3810 GCA_964488265.1 uncultured Fimbriimonas sp. | reverse complement strand
GATGGAGACAGGCAAATCATTCGCAGATTTCATGGTCGCCGCCGAGGCGGTCTTGGGCTCGAAGCCGGACCCAGATCGGGCATATGAAGCATTCTTGGCGGGGGTGTCTGCCGAAACCTTTGCGCGACTTCACGGTGAATCGGGGAAACCGCTCGATATGCGATCCACCGAAAAATCCGATCCAACTGGTGTTGACCAAGTCTCTGTCTCTTCCTTTGCGCCAGCTCCATCCAGTGAAAGTTTCAAGTTGAGAAAACCTAATCAAGGTGCTGCTTCCGAAGCCTCGGCATACCTGAAAGCATCGCGATCTTTTGACTACACGCTAGGAGCGATCGCTCTCACCGTGTTGGCAAGCATCTGGCTTTGCTGTGGCGGAGGGCTTTCTTATTTCGTGCCTGCAAAAGATGCTCAGCAGCAAGTTTCGCGTTATCTCGAGCCCGGGCGCGTGGTCGTTCTCACGAGAGACTTGCCGTATGCGGTGACGATTGAAGACTTTAAGGAGCTACAGAAGCTAAGCTCAGCCACCGATGACGTGGGAGTCGCGGCCCTCGTCTTGTCGGGTCGCGCAGGAGTTTTAGATCCTGGAACGTCTGTTAAAATCATCGAGAGCGATGGTTGGGGTAACCGCGTAGAGGTTCGAATCGCCTCTGGATCAGAAGCTGGCAAGCTTGTCCAAGCTCCACTCGAATCGCTTGAGCTGAACGTCTTCGGACCGCGAAATCCTTAAAGGCGCATACATTTTCGACGGGTCGACCGTTGAACGCGGTGAACATCGGTCCAGGCGCAACGACGGCCGGGTGGATCGTCTTCGAGTCCGCTCTGTCCAAGCGGTACAAGCTCATCCACGAGCCGCTAATGGGCGGCGGACGCGTAGAGAAGGTGCTGGTGCCCTAGGGTGGGGAAATAGCAGTGAGGCGGAGTCGGGACAATATCAATCTTCTGGTCCCAGCAACTCGACATGCCTAATTTCGATTTCTTCACCCAAGTCAGCTTCAAGCTCTGTCCCAGGCCCCCCCTTGGTTTCCCCCCACGCAGTGAGTTGACTTTCATCGGCGAATTCAAGAGGCAAACTTGGCCGTAGTTCCCATCGACTACCCCGCTGGATAAGTGTTCCTTTCGCTCGAATCTTTGTTCGTCCTATGGCTTGTTTCGCAATTTCATAACCATGTTCGTCGACGGGAATTTGCACTTTCATCGTCTGACCGTTAGAGCGCTTCCATAGCACGGCTATTCGACGTTGCTTACCTTCTTGAATGAACACAGAATCTCGAATCTGGTACGGAACACCATCAATCTCAACTTCTGGGGCATCTTCAACTTGATAAAGAACTCTGGCTGCTTCCTGAAGCAAGTCGACAGCTGGTCCGGCGACAAAATCAAAAATGTATGTTGATCGACTCAGTGGGCTTGGCATGTTCCAGTACTGATCGGGAAAAAGAAGAATTTTCACAGCAGTGACATCTTTAAGTTCGCTAAAAGCAATGAATGAATCGCACATTTCACCACTCCATCTAGATGAGAGCAGCGGCTTCGATGAGTTTGAACCTACAGCTTCGGCGAGCCCTTCCATGGCCTTGTCGAGCACGGTTGAAACAGATCGACCCATGGGCGTAGGAATAGTATCTATTGGAAGGTGAAGCGCAATTACATAGCTTCCCGGTTGTGTTCTGCTGATCTTTACAGACTTAAGATAGTTGGAGCGCTGATTTCGCTTTGTATCTTCAAGCTGGTAAACGTCCAAGCTTTGAAGGAGAACGGTGCCGAAAAATCTACGAATTGACTCATAGAAGGCGCCAGCGAGACTTAGCGGTAGTTTCCCTGCCTCGACATCCTTGATTTCGATACCGAAAAGGACCAGATCTTCTTTAGCTCCGAGAATGCGGTCAACTAAGTCTGAAAGAGAGGGGGTGCTTTGCAGTCTCTGTAGTCCTGTTAAGACGCTTTCAACGGACATCATGTCCAAGTCTCCTTCAAGGGAATCAGGCACAAAGTAGATTTCCCCATCGGGGGACATGAACATGCCATTCTTAAGTTTTTTCCACCCACATTTCTCAAGGTAATCCCTTAAGAGCACTGGGTTTATTCGCTTAATTAAATCAGTGTTCATTGATCGCCTTCTTCTTCCAAAGACTGCCTTTTCAGTTCGTCAGCAATACTACAGAGCCACTCAGGTGTAACAACCTGATGTGCATTGAAATGTATGCGTTTGGATTCCGTAGAGATAGCGGCATGCCCCTTTATATCGACCCAGTACATGCATTTTTTTATAACAAGCAACTCTGGGTTAACTTCGATCCACTTTTCCTCTCGCGGAAGCACCATTAAGAGCAAATACCTTTTGTATGTGTCGCGCCGACGAAACTCATTATAAGTATCGCGGTCAATATCGACATAGAGGTGTGAATCGCCTCGGTCTATCACTGATTTAAGTTGCATCGAGACATGCATGTAAAGCCCGATACGATGAGTGACTATGTCGACTTTATCATAGTCTTCCTCGTACTTTGCGAGAGTGAAACACGCTTGAGCACAAACCGCCCGCATGTAGGCGATCTGACAAGCTTGCATTAGTCCAGTCTTTGCTTTGCTCTGGACGGGATCTGGGAGATGGTGGAGTATCTCCGGATAACAGACGTTTTCTCCCATCGCGAGATATCCTACATGAAAAGTATTCCAAGGACAATCTAGCGGACCTAAAGCCTTGTACGAGGCCCGATGCCCTTCTTGCTCACCCGCAGGTCGTCGAACGAATCGCCCAATCCCCAAGAGACGGCGATGCAATAGCCCTTCACTTGCCAGTCGCTCAGTGGAAACGTCTTGCCGTCGACGCCTTGGATCACGCTTCCGAAGTTCGGATCGATCCAGCCGATGAGCTCCGTTTCCGAATCCGATCGAGACGTGAATAGCAGGTAGACGTCCTCCGATGGATAGTCGACTTCCGTGAAGGCAATCACCGACCCACCACGTATGTTCTGGAATGAGTTCTTTACGTGAACTATTCGGCTGGCCGCGCCCAGCAACGCGCTTAAAGTTCTCTTCACCGTGCTCAAACCCTTTGCTGACCACGGAATGCCAACCTCGACGCTCGGTGCATCAACCGTAATGGTCTCGCCGGTTAGGAGCCTGTCGAGGAGGTCAGACCGCGCGCTGTCCTCTTGGTCCTTATTATAGTAGACACCTGTCTGCTCTTTCGTGGGTGTGGATAACTTTTCGTCGAGTGAGGATAAGTGCTGGATCGCGGCGTTGATCCACTGCTTGTTAGTTGTGCCGCGCTTGCCCTTGCCCGACAAGTGGTGACGCAGAGTCGATTCGCTTATTCCAACGATGCCAGCCATCGTTCTCCCAGCTATGTGGTGACGGTCCATCCCCTCGCTTATGAAGGACATGGCCGAATCATATGACCACTCCGCCCTTGGACTGGTGGATTCGCTTTCGCTCATGGAAACGACAATGAGCGTATCGTTTGAGAGAAAGTGCGCGATAGTTCATGATGATGCGCGAAAATGCGCTATCATGTTGGTCGATGGACAAGAACCCGGTTGTTTTACCGATACGTCGGGGAGCAAAACGCAAGCTCACCTTTGAGCAAGTAGCTGAACTCTCGGCTCGGTGGATAAGACCTGACGCCAACAGACGAGCCTTGGCTCGCGAGTTTGGAATGAGCGATGGAGGCGCACGCGCTGCGGTTCTTCGCTATCTCAAAGAAAAGCAGGCGGAGGGACCCAACACCACATTAGACACCCTGCCGCCCTTAGATCAGAGCCCTGCAGTGCTCCTCACCTTAGAGGATGGTACCTGCCCCGATGCCGA
>CAZAVC010000269.1:0-3846 GCA_964488265.1 uncultured Fimbriimonas sp. | reverse complement strand
GGCATACGCGATTCTGACATGTGACTGGAGTTCAGACGTGTGCTCTTCCGATCTGCGATCGTGACTTTTCGCTCGGGCAAAGGCGGAAGTGGTGCGGTTGCTTTTCACCGTGAAAAGCACGTCCCTCGCGGTGGTCCGAACGGCGCAGATGGTGGACGGGGCGGAGATGTGATCATCATCGCTGACCGCGCAAAGCGCACCCTTTATGACTTCAAGCTCCTCGACCACTACGAGGCGGAATCGGGCATTCATGGCCTTGGCAATAAGAAAGGCAAGAACGGGCGGAATATTGAGATCAAGGTTCCCGTCGGGACGATCCTCACGGACGTCCAAACGGGCGAACTGATTGTTGACATGACCGTTCACGGCATGAAGTTCGTGCTTTGCAAGGGCGGTAAGGGTGGCTACGGAAACGCAAGATACGTATCCTCTGTTCGACAAGCCCCTAACTTTGCGCAGAAGGGTGAGCCCGGTGAAACGGTGCAGGCCCAACTGGAACTGAAGCTGCTTGCAGACGTGGGTTTGATCGGCATGCCAAACGCGGGCAAAAGCACCTTGATCTCTCAGATCAGCGCGGCAAAACCCAAGATTGCGAACTATCCGTTCACTACGATAGTGCCAAACCTGGGAGTCGTTTCCTTTAGGGATACGACGTTCGTTGTTGCCGACATGCCGGGCCTTATCGAAGGAGCGAGCGAGGGGATCGGCCTCGGTTTTCAGTTTCTGAAGCACGTGGAGCGAACCCGAGTCCTCGTTCATGTGGTCGATGTCTTCCCGGTCGAAGAATCTGATCCTATTGAAAACTTCCGCATTATTGAAAACGAGCTCGAGACGTACAGCGCCGAGATTCACTCTCGGCCAAGATTGATCGCTCTCAACAAGATCGACCTCATCTCGACTGAGGAACTCGAAGCTCTCCAAGCGAAGTTTGAGGCGTTTGGATTCCCACTCTTTGTCATCTCAGCGGCCACAGGTCAGGGTGTTCAGCCGTTGATGAATGCGATGCTCGATCAGGTGGAGGCCGCGAAGCCTGAAGAGCAGCTTGAAGTCCTTATGCCCGCCCTCGAGAAGAAGACGGACGACTCTTGGGAGATTGAAGAGGAAGAAGAGGGATTCTTCCGTATTTCTGGGCGCCGTGTGGAGCGCATGGTTGCCATGACGGACTTCGAGAACGATTCGGCGGTGCGATACCTTCAACGCAAACTCGACCGGATCGGCATTACAGAAAAGCTTCGGGAACTTGGGGCAGAAGAAGGCGATACGATCGCGATTGGCGAATTTGAGTTCTCATTTACGGACGAACAATGAAGATAGGACTACTTGGAGGCACATTCGACCCGCCGCACATTGGGCACCTAACGCTTGCGAGAGCGGCAATCGAGCATTTAGGGCTCGATGAGGTCATCTTCATCCCTGCCAATCAGAATCCTTTGAAGGAGCGGCGCATATTCACGAAGTTGGCTGACCGGGTAGAGATGACAAAGATTCTCGCCTCGTTGGACGAAAAATTCGCGCTCAGCGATGTTGAGATCACGCGGGGCGGACCAAGTTACATGGTCGACACCGTCACGGAGCTTTCGTTCGTTGAACCCGCCGAGTACTGGGTCATCATGGGCTCAGACTCGTTAAAGTCGTTTGAACAATGGAAGAACCCTTATCGTTTGACCCGGCTTGCGCGCCTAGCTGTCGCAGCAAGACCGCCGATCGAACCCGACAAGGTCCTCGCGCTTGTTGATGCGGAATACCATGACCGGATCGACCTTATCCCATTCGAGCCGATGGAAACTTCTTCGACGGAGATTCGAGATCGCGTGTTGAAGAACCTCCCGCTTGGGAATGCGATCCCAAACAAAGTGCTTCAATATATTCAGAAGCAAAAGCTGTACAAGTTATGACCTCACAAGAAAAAACCGACCTGATCTCCGAAGCCGCCGACGACATGAAGGCCGAACGGATTGAAACCCTCGACGTGCGTGCGAAGACCAGCATCGCCGATTTCTTTATTGTTTGCACCGGAAACAGTGATCGGCACGTCGACTCCATCGCCGAAAGGGTGGCAGAGAAGCTTCTCGTTCATTCTTTGAAGCCCATTCGAAGCGAAGGCGAACGCTCCGGCTGGATCCTGCAAGATTACGGCGACGTTATCTTCCACGTCATGCGCGAAGAACAGCGCCAGTTTTACGATCTGGAAGAGCTTTGGAATTCTGCCCAACCGAACCCAGATTTGGTCGAGTAGCTAAACTGATTCTATGTCCGAGATGAGGGTTGCAGAACTTGAGGCCGAAGCGGCTCGAGTGCAAGCGAAGCTGTGGGCCTCGACCGATAGTGATATCGTCGATGCCCTCAAATTAAAGCTGAGTGCCCTTCAAACCGAGATCGCCCACGTCAGGGCCGAGCTTGAGAAATCTCGGGCGGCGGCCGCAGAGGCAGAAGACCTTCGCCAAAAGAAAGAGGAAGCCGAACAACAGGAAACGGCTACTAAGGCGAAAAGCTTTCGAGATTTCTCTCCCGCAGAAAAGGATCAATACGAGCGGCTGTATCGAGTTGCGAAAGCCGAACTTACTGCGGGCAAAAAGGAAAGCGCGAAGACTCGTTTGATCGAACTGCGCGAATACGTTTCGGATCACCCCGAAGTTGACGAACTAGAGGGAGATGTTCATCTCGGTGATGGTGATTCAGAAAAGGCAATTTCGCTTTATCGCAAAGCCCTGGCGGTGAACCCCGCCAATTACGCTCTTGAAAGAAAGCTTGGAGAGGTTGTCCTTCGAGTGAAATCGGGACTCTCGATCGACGATCAGATGCGGGCGCAATTAAGTGATTCGCCTTTTCTTTCCGAGTCAGATATCCAGGCGGGAGCAACTCCGGCGCTTGTTTACACGCTTTTCCTGCCTGGAATGGGGCACATCACCCTTGCTCGCACCAAGAAAGGTTTGGCGCTCCTCATCACGTGGCTCATCGCCGTGTTTATGGTCTTTCTCTTAAGAGAGGATCTTGCGAACATGATCGGCGCGGGTCGAACGCCGGGTGCCCCCGAGGGTGGAAGGCCGATCGACACTTCGGGTGCGGAGCAGGTGCTGTTCAGCATTCGAACCGGAACCGCATTTGTGCTCCTGCCCCTCTTTACGGCGATTATCGTTCACTTGGCAGCCCTCATCGAAATCGCTCAACTCGCATCCCAAAAACCAAAGCAGAAGATCGAAGTCGAACGGCCCAAGCCTCCGGTCGACCTTCCGTTTGAGTAGGTGGACTAGTTCTCTGACTTCACGCGCCGTAGCTGCTCAACGAGCTCGTGCTGGCTGGCGGTGAGCGTTAGGTCGCTTCGAGTCCGCTCCATCACTGCTCTCAGCGCGTCGCAAGCCCGTCTGAGGCCGTTTGTCAGAGAATCTGGATAATCGAACTGAATCAGTTCTTCGTAAATGCTCTCCATCACTTCCAGGATCCTCTCTGCCTCTGCTAACCGACCATGACGCATCTCGTCCAGGGCGAAGCGACGAACCTCACTCGCTGCCTCGCAAAGTCCGTGCAGATACGCCATGGTCTGAGCGCCTAGCTCCTCTTGACTCGGAAGCTCTTGTTTTTGCGCAATAGCTAACACCGCAGCCGCTTCGACCATCTCCTTCTCAGTGTCGTGAAGATAAGCCGGATTCAGTTCCTTGTGGGCTCCAATAATCGAGCGAGCTTCCGCTGCGAGTTCCTTTGCCTGTTGAAGAAGCGATTCCGCCTCTTGAAACTCCTTACGGTGAACGCATCGAATGGACTTTGCACTCAGCTGCCCAAGTTTTCGGCACTTCACCAAGGCAAGTTCTCTAGCCTCGTGTAGCCCTTGCACGTGACTTCTTAGCGAAT